>NZ_JACJUP010000194.1:0-8024 GCF_014748295.1 Planktothrix sp. FACHB-1355
GTTGGTCTTTTAGCTTCAGCAATGGGAAACTCAAAGCTCTGAAGCTAATAACTTAGTTTTTGTATCTGTGACGAAGCTAAAGCCATTGTACCACAGGCTTTGCCAAGCATCTATTAGATTTTATTATCACCTCAAGTACGGAAGAGCCTTTCAACTTCCCGCGTCGTTTACTTAATGAGTATAATTGCTTACAAAAGGGCGGTTAAAAATCTCGGACAAGTCCTGTATGAATGGAGATCGGTCAGAAAAAAGTATATCGATCGCATATTTTCCTCTAGACATTTGCTTAACCTGCAAGTTAAACTACGGTAAGTCGAGCGGAATACTGTATTATACCGAAGTACAGACTGTACAGCTACAGCAAGCTACACAAGGGGTTTTCTGGCCCAGACTCAGGGCCATACTCCAAACAGCAACTGTAGATTATCTGTCGCCCTCTCATCCCATTAAGCAAATAAAAATCATGTTCAGAAAACTAAAAGGTGGATTTCTGCTCGTAATAGGATACTTGCTCTCACCACTATGCTGGTGGAACGACCTAGTTTTTAATCTACCCATTGCTTATTTTGTTGGGTACATCTTTAGTTTGTTTAACTCAGATTTACTCGTACCTTGCTCGATCGCAGCGTACTGGCTGTCTAACGTTACTGGCATTATCATGATGCAAGTAGGCGCTGTGGATGTTCTGCAAGGACAGCCCAAAGAACGTAACCTTAAAAAAGAGCTACTGACTGGTTTAGTTTCCTCAACAGTCTATACAATGGCGATTTTGGCATTGATACAGTTTAAAATTCTCGAAAATCCCGGCCTATTTCCTGTGAAGATTCTATGAAGATCCGCATCCCGGAAATATGTACGGTTAGAATGGTTTCAACCCACCAAAGCTTTTCTTAATAGCCATAGCCTTAGAAGAAGTAAAAGCGCTTGGAGTGGTCATAAGGGGTTTGGTCTGCCATCTACCTACTGTTTCTCTAAATTGCCGCGATCGCTCCGAAAAACAGAAGCTCAATCACAGTAAAAGTTTCTGCAAATTAACACCCTGTAATAGGGCAGCAGTATGAACTATTTATTACTTTCAAGCCTCAGTTTTGTAGTTGGTATCATCGTCGGTTTAACAGGAGTTGGCGGTGCATCTCTGATTACCCCCATGTTGATTTTTATATTCCAAGTTCCACCTTCGATCGCTGTTAGTTCTGATGTAGTCGCTGCCACCTTAATGAAGGTTGTCGGCAGCTACAAGCACTGGCAGCAAAGAACCCTCGATCTGCAAGTTGTCACATGGCTGGCGTTGGGAAGCGTTCCCGGCTCACTGACGGGAGTGGGAATTTTATATTTGATTAAACATAATGAGGCTTTTAATCTGGATGGCATCCTGCTGCGCTTGTTGGGGGTGGCAATGCTATTTGTCGCCCTATCAGCACTTGCACAATTACTGCTGAAAAATTTTATTCCTCAATTGAAGTTACCGGAACCACCCAAATTTGACTTAAAAACTCACTCCGGTCGGATGCTGACCCTGGCTGTGGGAGCAGTTTTAGGCTGTGTAGTTGGCATGACTAGCGTGTCCTCCGGTTCGATGTTTGCGCTTGTGCTGATTTCCTTTTTCCGCCTTGACTCTCGTAAATTAGTAGGCACAGATCTCTTCCAAGCAGCCATTTTGTTAATTTTTACTTCTGTAGGACATCTCTGTCTTGGTACAGTTAATTGGAGTTTAGTATTACCCATCTGGTTAGGCACAGTACCGGGAGTGCTAATAGGTGCTAAACTGTGTAAAATTACCCCTCAGCCAGCACTCCGGTTTGTAATTTATGCAATCTTAGTAATGGTAAGCTGGAAATTAGTTTATCAAGCTTAATTAAACTATCATTCAGGTACAACCAAACTCGTTAAAGTGAGAGGTGCTGTAAAGACAAAATAGATCACTCCTGCACCCAAAATTAACACCGCCATACTGAACAGAATTATCCAGCGGTCTGCCGGTTCGTAAGTATCTTCTTCAATGTCGCGACGAACGGCAAAGTAGTGCTGAGTGGAAAGCAAAACTGTCAGCAAACCGACTACAGAAAACAGCAAACCCAACTTCCAGCCATTACCGGGGTAAGGTAACATCGGTGGGTGAAAAGCGCGAAGACGCACGATGACTACGCCAAAACCCATTAGAGCGATCGCACTCCGCATCCATGCTAGGTAAGTACGTTCGTTCGCCAAGTGATCCCGCACTCGCGACGGGTTCAATCGCCTTTGTTGATTCCGATCTGCCTCTACCTGCGTGGGTTTGAACATTAACTGCATCGGTGACACCTTTTCTTTTTAATTCAAATCTACAAATAAGCAAGTCTGAGAACTCCAACAGCACAGTTGCGTGCCCTATGTTATTTTCTCAGGGTTACAGTCAAATATCGCATATCTTTACAGAGTTATCTTGTATTTTTTCGCGAATTTTGACTGTAACCCTGGTTACAAAAACGCCTTTACATCATCACCAAGAAAGAAAGTTTAACCCTGGCTCTCTTTGCTCTCCACAATCGGTGCATTTGGAACTCGCGTATCTATGAATGCTTGAGATACATTTGGTATAAACCAGTTAACATCACCTGGTTTCAAGACTTTCGTAAAAGGAACGTTGAATTCAAGTACGCCAGTGTCGGAGTTTCTTTTGAGGACTACATTAGTTCCATTAGGTATCTTGACCGCAAGAGCGCCGCTCGATTGTTGCCCATTTTGTCCGGTAACCGTTAAATCTGTTGGTACTCCGTCATTCGGTACGTAAAATCCCTCACAATTCCATTTTTTTTCAGTTGTCTGACCGTCAGCTAAAAAGTAAAGTCCATTGTCATATGGTTCCTTGGATTTTTTAGCTTTGGGCCCATAAACAGCCACCGTCTTACCTGTTTCATTGCTGCACTGACTCCAGTTGATGCCCGATTCTAGAGTGTATTTCCTAAACTCTAACTCATCAATTTTTTGCTGAAGCTGCTCCGGCGTATAATCCTCTATTTGAGTTTGTGTCTCTTTCGCTTTCTTGAGATCGTCTAGAGTTTGAGTCACCTCTATGTATTCCGGATTTTTTGCCAAGGACGACTTGTGTTTGTTGCCCGCCCAGGAAGGTTGTGCGAGCAGTAAATTGGCTGCCAATACCAAGACCAAAACAAGATATTTGAATAGCTTCATCCTTTCTCTCCTTTTCCAATCTTACAGCTATTCAACTTGAAAAGTTGAATTTGATTTTTTATGGGAATATTGTCAACACAGAAGCTTTTACCTAATTTGACTGCGCTTCTTGTGTTTTTTCGAGTTTAATTCACTCATAATAATCCTAACAGCTATGCTTAATTTTATCAACTATCTATTTAATTTTTTTTGGCTTTTTTTTACCATCATTTTTTGTTTGAAAAATCACAATCTTAATCTATAGTTAAATAGATTTTAATATAACAGCAAATTATATATCAATATAAAATTATACTATTTAAACTTGGGTATTAAGTGATAAGTACCGCTTTCAACTAGAATGAAAATACCCAAACCTATCAATATAAAGGGAACTATAGCCTTACCATAGCGGGTTAAAATAGGAGCGATCGCACGATGGCGGGTTAGTAGGTAAGCAATGTAACACCAAACCCCGATCAGCAAAAAGAAGACTGTTAGAATAACTGCCAAACTAGCGGGGTCACTGCTGGCAAACAAAGGTACGTAGATACCGATATTATCTCCACCGTTCGCAAAAGTTACTACCGCCACATTATAAGTCTGGGGAGAAAGAACACTTGCCAGCTTTGAAAGCACAGATACATTGCTTCTTGAAGCGTCAAATTCAGTTGAAACTGCCTGCACTTCTGCATCATTTTCTCGCTTAAATAGATGGATTATACCTATGAAAATAGGAACGAAACCCAGTATGCCAATCCAAGCTTTGGGCAATATCAAACCACCAAAAAAACCAGGTAAACAGGCAAGAATGAGCGCTGTAAAACCCAAGTATTGACCAACAACGATGTGCCGACGACGGAAGGTGGCATTCACCTGGGCGAAAAAAAGAGTCAAAATAACAATGTCATCGATGTTGGTCGCCCCAAAAGAAGTTATTCCTGTGATAATTGCGGTTACAAGCCAATTCATTAGGCTATTATTGTCACCAAATTAATTTTGCGCTTCTGAAGTCGATCGCCCGCTACTTTTGACCAACCCCATCAAACACAGAGAAGCAGCAACTAAAGCCAGCGGACTCAAAGATTGATTTTTCAACACAATGAAAACGCCCAATCCAATCAAAACAAACGGAACGAAATGATTGCCATAACGAGTTAGGATGTCAGCCACCGCAGGTAAAGCCGTTAACTTGTAGGCAGTGTAGCACCAAACTGCCACCAGCAGAAAGAATACGCTCAAAATTACCAGCAGACTTGGTAAGGCGCTATTGGCAAACAACGGCACGTAAATGCCAATATTATCGCCGCCATTGGCAAACGTAACAGCTGCTACACCGTAAGTTTGGGGAGAAAGAAAACTCGCGAAGGGAGAGGGATCTGACTCATCTATTTCTGCCTGAACTTCCTCCTCAGAATCGTTTTCCGGATTGAGAAAGCGGCTGAGTCCTATGCCAATAGGCACCAAGCCAAGCAATCCAATCCAGCGTTCTGGTAGAATTAAACCGCCAAAAAAACCGAGAAGGCTGGCAAGCACAAGTGCGGCAAAGCCTAAATATTGACCTGCAACGATGTGCCGGCAACGAAATGCTGCATTTACTTGGGAGAAAAACAGCAGCAGGATGACGATATCATCGAGGTTTGTGGCTGTAAAGGCCGCTATTCCTGTAGGTATTGCAGTTACTAACTCGCTCATTTCTGGGAATCCTTATGTTTACGATCGCTCATTAGCTATTAGCCATTAGTCAGCGGTCAAATATTCCCGGTAACTAAAAACTAAGACTAACGAATGTTAAAGGAGATCGGTCTCGTCGATTCTGACCTCAATTGCTTCCATCGAGCGCGTCATTCTCCTTACCATTTTGGGAGAACGCCGCTTTTGGATGATAAACCATCCACACCCAGCAAGTAAGTACAGCAAGAACAAAAACGGAAACGCATTGTAGGGAGCTTCTGGAGGTGGGAAAAGTTCGCTACCGGGAATTCCTACCGTACCCACAACCGGAATCAACATAAAACCAACGCCCAAAACCGAAAAGACGATATCCAATGGCCGCAATTTTCTCAGTCGGTACAGGTAAACAGGTGCAGCCACAGAAACCAGAATATATACGAGCAAAAATCCGTAAGTACAAATCGTTCCCGTATAAGCCATACTTTCAAACAGCTTGACCCCAAATAGGCACAAGAAAGCTGGCACCAAAAACGTTATCAGCGCTGACATAGAGACGGCAATGTGGGGCGTTCTGTTTGATGAATGTGCCGCACCAACAGAAGTGTGAAACAGACCGTGACGCGCCATCATAAAAAATACTCTAGCCGCCGGATTGATACTGCCCAGCACGCAAGCAAAGAAAGATAGCAACGCGCTCAGACTGATCAGTTCTCCCAAAAAACCTACTTTAGCTTGCTGAGCCAGAACAGTTAGAGGTTCTTCAGTATCGGCGAGGGATACGGAAAGACCGCTAAAACCCAGCACTTCAATGTAAGCGGTCATAATGAAGAACAAACCGGCCAAAATAGTGCTTTGAATTACAGATTTCGGGATAGTTTTGAGTGGGTCTTTCGCCTCATCGCCCAAGGAAGTGGCGCTTTCAAAACCAGAAAAACCGAACACGACCAGCACAAGTCCCATCGCTACTCCGCCTGGGGTGGCTCCATGTAGAGTAACTTGAGCCATATCCAGGGCGAAACCTTTTTGCGCCCAAACAACAACAGCCAAAAGCAGGATTAAGCCAACAGATACACCTTCTAGCAGCAGCATCATCGTCGCCGATAGACTGATGTCTTTGTAAGCCATATACCAAGCTATGCCAGCGCCGATCGCTAACATCGTAATCGGGGAAGGATGGATTCCTATGTGACCCAGCAAAACTTGGCCAAAGACGGCAAAACCGCACAATGTAGCTATCCCCGTAAACAAATAAGCCAGTACCAAACCCCAACCGCAGAGGACGCCAGCCGTAGGGCCAAGACCTTTAGCAATGTAAGAGTAGAGGGAACCTGGAGAAGCGGAACGGCGGGCAAATTGGTTGATGTTGACGCTGACAAACACCAGCCCGATCATACCGATCAGAAAACTCAGCCAAGTGCCGTTTCCCGAAGCGGCGAAGATCAAAGCTAAATTCGCTGCTGGTGTTGTGGTAGGTGCGATTACAGCAATTGATTGGGCCAAAACTTCCCTGTAGGGCAGACATTCTGGCTTTAAGCCGTGAGCGCTGCGATCGCGATCTAGTTGGATTTCACTGGTCATAAGGCATTTTTTTCCCGTACAGATTTTCTGTTTGGCGACACAAACTCGCAGGGAACACGGTATAATCACCGCTCAGCTCCCAGCCAGGTCAATATTTGACTCCAAAAAGCCTGCTCTTAAGTAATCAAAAAGACAAACAGAGTTTTTCAGAAAAAACCTTGGGTTCTGTATCTCTTTTTAGTGGTCTCGCAACGTTGCGTTTTCATAGCGATCGCTTTATAGCTCGAATTGAACTCGCAGGCATCGCCTCAGTTCAGTTCGGTGCATTAGGCTTATTCTTACCATACGGAAACTTAACGATAGAATCAAATGCTCTTTTTTGTCGATTTAATAAATAAAATTGATTAACAACTCTACAAAAGCTCTAAGGGTAGTTCAAATGGCAGGGATGACGCTCGATCAGTTGCGAATTTTTCTAGCTGTAGCCGAACATCAGCACTTTACCCGTGCTGCGGAAACGCTTTTCATTACCCAGCCGGCAGTGAGTGCGGCGATCCAAAATTTAGAAGAGGAATAC
The DNA here is from genome assembly GCF_014748295.1 of Planktothrix sp. FACHB-1355. Lineage (NCBI taxonomy): Bacteria > Bacillati > Cyanobacteriota > Cyanophyceae > Oscillatoriales > Microcoleaceae > Planktothrix > Planktothrix sp. FACHB-1355. The sequence goes on from NZ_JACJUP010000194.1 coordinate 6,920, forward strand.
GGAGTCAAGCTTTTCCATCGTATCGGTCGCCATATCGAGATCAGCGAAGCTGGCAAATTGCTGCAAGTGGAAGCGCAGAAAATTCTCGACCAAGTTACTTTAACCGAACGCGGCTTGCGAGAATTGAACAATATGCAACGCGGTGAGTTGAAATTGGGATCGAGCCTCACTATTGGCAACTATTGGCTACCAAATAAAATCGGCGAATTTCAGCGCCAATATCCCGGCATTTCTGTGCAATGTTTTCTTGCCAATACAGAAGAAATTTGTACTGGAACGGCTAATGGACAGTTCGATTTAGGTTTGGTAGAAGGCGTAGTTAGTCCATCACTTAAGAAAACTTTAGCTCAAGAAGTTGTCGGAAGCGATCGCCTTTTAATAGTTGTTGGCAAATCTCATTCTTGGTTTGAACTTCCAGAGGTTACTCTCACCGAACTTTCTACAACAGAATGGGTGATGCGAGAACCCGGTTCTGGCACACAGCAAAGGTTTGAGGAAGCATTGCAAAATTGGGGAATCCCTATTACTGAATTAAATATTATTTTAGTTTTGAACAGTGGCGAGATGGTCAAGTCAATAGTAGAAAGCGGTGTCGGCGCAACAGCAATTTCCGAATTGATGGTCAAAAAAGAACTACAGCTTGACACTCTACGTGCAATTCAAGTTATCGATAACACAGATGATTCTAGCCCCATATTGGAAATAGCCCGACCCTTTTTAAAGCTGAAGCATCGCCAGCGCTTTCAAACACGCCTCTCCAAAGCATTTGAAACAATGTTGACTCTATAGCTGTCAGAAACCCGGTTTCTTCAAGAAACCGGGTTTCTAGAGTCTAATCCACTTCATAAATTATCGGGATCGACTCCCAATTCTCGTAACCGCGCCGCTAAGAGTTCAGCGCGTTGGCGTTCCGCTTGCGCCTGCTGTTGGGCAACTTGCGCCTGTTGTTGGGCAACTTCTGCCTGCTGTTGGGCAACTTGCGCCTGCTGTTGGGCAACTTGCGCCTGCTGTTGGGCAACTTGCGCCTGCTGTTGCGCCGCTTCCTCCGGCAACAAAACCAGATTGCCAGAAGTTTCGTAAAAGCGCAACCAACTTGCCGTTTCCC
>NZ_JACJUP010000195.1:0-7995 GCF_014748295.1 Planktothrix sp. FACHB-1355
AAAGCAACTATCAGTGAATATCAAAATTTACTCGATCGCGTGCAAGTCCTCCATTCCAGTCATCACGCTGAGTCAGATCTCAATAATTCCCTGGAATCCAAACTTAAATTATACAACGATGATATCAACCTCGGTCGCCTTTTCACTTGGAGATTTTCGCACCTAGCCGAAGTCTTCCTCTCCTGCTGCGAAACAAATTTAACCCTCACCCAAATTACCGACGATCCGCTGAGTATTGCTAGCGGTTTCCTCTGTGCTGGTGCGAGAAATGTGGTCAGTACCTTGTGGTCTGTGGACGATTTAGCAACTGCTTTGTTTTGCATTTTATACTATCAGGAAAAGCAGGACAAGGGCCGATCGGAAGCAATCCGCCAAGCACAATTCAAGCTGCGTAACTTGACAGGCGATGAATTATATGCTAATCATAAACGGCAATTAGAGGAGTATTTTGAACAGAAACTATCGGCAGAAAATAAAGCAGAAATTATCAAAAATGTGCGAGTGCGATTAGATCTCCTTTGTCGGGAAACATTACCCTTTATCAGTCCCTATTATTGGTCGGGTTTTGTATCGCAAGGTTTAGCCTAATTTCTAGGTACGTTGTTGCGATGAGAGCGCTCTTTCTGGGTTGGGTTTCGTACCTCAACCCAACCTACAAATTAGTTCGATCGCACTTACTCCGTAACCCTTTTCCCTCTTCCCTCTTCCCTAGTCCCTAGCCCCGACGCCCTAGTCCCTAGCTATAGTTGCGCTTCAGCGCCAGATTTAGCGCTAAAGCGCAACTACGTACCCCAGAGTGCTGTTTATTGCTGGGAAGTGGCGGTAGTTCTCGGCGCTGGAATGGTGATGTCGATCGGCGTTACTTTTGCGGCTAAGCTGGTTAAAGGAGGCTGAATCGCAGCAGCATTACCTACAACCAAAGTGGTGATATTCTCCGGTTGCAGATAAGTTCGCGCCACGCGCTGAACATCGGCTACGGTTGTTGCTTCGACTTGGCGTCGATAACGGAATAAGAAATCATCTGGATATCCGTAATATTCGTATCGCATCAACCGCGATAAAGTTTGGCTGGGGTCTTCAAAGTTAAATACAAAAGAATTCAGCACTGACTCTTTCGCAAAAGCCAATTCTTCTGGGGCGATCGGTTTGTCTTGAATGCGCTTAATTTCGGCAAAGATTGCTTGCACAAACGGTACTGTAGTTTCCGATCGCGTTTGTCCGCCGGCAACGAAAATACCGGGATAGTCATAGCGGGGACTCCACGCACCGTAGACGCTGTACGCTAGACCTTGGCGCGATCGCACTTCGTTAAACAATCTTCCCCCAAAACCACTCAGCACCCCATTCAAAACATCCAGCGCCGCATAGTCGGGACTGTTTAACAGACCGCCCAAATGTCCCATTTGAATATAACTTTGCGTTAGCTGCGGTTGGTTTACAAAAAATATACCTCCCTTATTCGCCTGCGAAACATTCGGCAACGCTGGCATTTTTAGTTGCGGGTTTGGTTTCCAGTTGCCAAACTTTTCCTGAATCATCTGGCGCATTTTTTGGCTGTCAAAATCTCCCACAATTCCCAACATCATATTATTGGGATAGAAATATTGCTGATAAAAATTCAGCAAATCTTCCCTAGAAATATTGTCTAAGGTGGCATACTCTACCGTGCGGGCATAGGGACTGCTTTCGCCGTAGATTAATTTCTGGAATTCTCGCCCTGCAATGCCGCCAGGGTTGTCGTTGCGACGGGCGATGTCGCCTCGTCCTTGGGTTTTGGCCAAATCGATTTTTTCTTGGGCGAAAACTGGTTCTTGAATTACTTCGGCAAAGAGGTCAAATACTTCTTCTAAATCTTCACTGAGGCTGCTAAAACCTGCACTTGCTGAAGCAATTCCCACGCTAGTTTCCACCGAAGCTGCTTTTTGTTCCAGCAAAGTATTCAATTCTTCGCCGGAGTGTTTTTTTGTACCCCCAGTTCGCATCACTTCTCCCACTAAGCTAGCCAAACCGACTTGATCCGCCGGTTCCCAACGTTCGCCTGTGCGAAATAAGGCTGTACCGCCGACGAGGGGAAGTTCCCGGTCTTCCATCAAATATACGATGATGCCGTTATCCAGCTTGTAGCGGGTGTAAGCTGGCACTTTTATTTCCGGTAACGGCGGAAAGGTTAATTCTGTATAATGTCGTGCGGTTTGCGCTGAGGCTGGTAACTTGACCAACAATAGTAGCAGTACGGTTAGCAGCATTAGCCTCATCGCTTTGAGAATACTGCGCTTCATGCCAATTTTAGATTTGCGATTGAAAAACACTTTTGACCCTCTGACCCGATCCTTTATTTTTCTATCTTCGGAATTTGACACCCATGGGTGTCAAATTTTCCCGGACTCCAATTTTTTTGGTTTTCTGCATCAGTGGCGGTTGCATATCGATCGTCACTCTTTCGGCAGAAGACGCCCAATGGTACGATTTTGGGGTTGGAATGTTGCTTGCGCGACTCGCTGGATATCTGCGGGGGTGACAGCTGCGATCGCATCGAGTTGCTTGAACAAGTTTTTCCAGCTACCGGTTTTAACTTCGTATTCCACTAATGCAGAAGCCATGCCATCATTGGAATTGAGGGTTCCCAACAAACCCGCACGCGCTTGCGTTTTCACCCGATCCAATTCCTCTGCGGATACTGGTTCGGTTTTGAGTCGATCTATTTGCGATCGCAACCCTTTCGCCACTTCGTCAACTGTATGACCGGGAGCTGTCAGCGCGTAAAACAGCATCATTGTAGGATACTTATCCCCTGGAAAACCGCTGAAACCTTGTGCGGTGAGTGCGATTTGCTGCTTTTCTACCAGAGATTTGTACAGGCGGGAAGTCCTACCGTCGCTGAGAATGCTACCGATAATGTCGTAAATCGCGTTATCGGGATGATTCATTGCTGGCCTGTGGTATCCTTCTAAATACCAAGGTTGCGAAGGCAATTGCAAGGTTATTTCTCTGGTTTCGGTTTGTTTTGGTTCCGCAGCTAAAGTTTCCGGTGTTGTCGGTTTGGCTTTGTAGCGACCGAAGTAAGTTTCGGCTAATTTTTTGACTTGTGCGGGGTTGACATCGCCGACAATTGCGATCGTCAATTTGCTGGGGACGTAGTGTGTGTCGAAAAACTCCTGCACGTCTTCTCGCGTCAGATTGCGGATATCTCCGTCATACCCGATGACCGGACGCCGATAGGGATGTACTTTGTAAGCTGTGTCGATAAATGCTTCCAGCATTTTACCGATGGGCGAGTTATCGACGCGCAGGCGTCGTTCTTCTAAGATGACATCTTTCTCTTTATAAAATTCTCGCATCACTGGATCGAGAAACCGTTCCGATTCTAGGGACATCCACAGTTCTAGCTTGTTGGAGGGGAAGCTGTAGAAGTAGCGGGTGGCGTCTGTGGAAGTTGTGGCGTTGAGTCCCTCGCCTCCCGCTTGCTCAACAATGCGACCGAATTCGTTTTGCTTGACTAATTCGGCTGCTTGCGCTTCCACTTTTTTGAATTGGTCTTGTAATTGTGCAACTTCTGCTTCTTTTCCTGTGGCTTTAGCAGCTTGAATTTGTTGCGATAATTTATCGAGATCGTCCAGTAGTGGCTTTTCTGCTGCGTAGTTTTTTGTGCCTATGCGCGTGGTTCCTTTGAAAGCCAAATGTTCCAGAAAGTGCGCTACACCTGTTTTTCCATCTGGCTCGTTTGCACCGCCGACATCAGCATAGGTGAGAAAAGAAACTACTGGTGCTTGATGTCTTTCCAAAACGATGAATTTCATGCCGTTATCGAGCCGAAACTCTGTCACTCGCTGCATGACTCGATCTAAATACGGCTGAATTGATGCAGCTGCTACTATGTTATGGGTACGCGCTAAAGCTGCTTGTGGCCAGAGTCCCAACCACAGCATCCCGACACATAAAAATGTGGCGATCGCTTGACGCCACCAGCTTTTTTTTATTTGCATTGTCAACTGAAGTAACCACCCAGGCAATATCATAGATCTATTAAATTTTTTCCTTTACAACAGATGAATTTGGACGCTGACGCTTTTTTTTCATTTTGCACGGACACGCAGATCGAATCCGGCATTGAAATTAAGGTACGTCGATCATTATAGCTGATTTTAATTACTTAACGCACCAAGAGATTTTTTTAATCTATAATTATTGATTTTCATCTTTATAGCAGATCTAAATGTATTCTATAATCTCGCGCTCGCTCCTAAGATTTACATTTTAAAACTTTTCATTGTTCATTGTTGATGTTTGATAGCAATTACTCTTAATTATGAACTATAGACTATGAACTTATGACAATCCTTATTGTTGAGTGGTGCGTTTAAAATTTTACATTGCCTATAATTAAATAATTAATCTACCAGTTATACCAGAAGAATTACCAAAATACACTGGAGAAATGTAAATTTTTGTATAAACATTTAAGCGGGGAGAAAATGCTTATTTAAAGCTGATATATTCCTAAGTAAGATGAGAAACTAGGGCTAGTAAAGAGATGTATAGAAATTTTACAGTTAAGCAGATTTGTTAAGTTACCGGGCTCAGATACGGGCGAAAGAAGCAAAAGGGGGATAAGATGAAAAAATTATAGCTTCTCTAAGTGGCGACACCTGCGGTTGGTGCTGCGTTAGTCTCCAGATGAAATGGAGAAAGATGATCTGATTGAGTAAAAGTTAAGGCGCGATCGCAGCTGGGAGACCAGGAAATAAAGCCAATAGAATGACTTCGGGTTGTATACAGGAAACAAGAAGAATTATATGGGAATTTTGCAGCGAACCACTCAGTCAGAAGAAGCGACGCGCACTCGCATCGTCAAAGCAGCGCAAAAGTTGTTTGCCCGTCAAGGTTATGATGGTACGACGACTCGCGATCTGGCGGCGGCAGCGGGAGTAGCAGAAGGAACTTTGTTTCGACATTTTGCCAACAAAAAGGCGATTTTGGTGGAAGTGGCGACAGAGGGATGGGTAGAAATACTAACCGATTTGCTGACAGAACTGAGCGAAATGGGCAGTTACGAAGCTGTGGCGCAGGTAATGCGACGGCGGATGATGAATTTTCACTCGAATGCCGATATGATGCGGGTTTGCTTTATGGAAGCCCAATTTCACCCAGATTTGCGCGATCGCGTGCAGTCGGAAGTAATTGCCAAAATGACGGATGTAGCCGAAGCATTCTTTGAAACGGCGATGGATAGAGGTATTTATCGCCGGATGAACCCAAAAATTGTCGCGCAGGTGTTTGTGGGAATGTTTGCGATCGCAGGTTTTAGCCACGATACCATTATGGAGCCAGGAGCTTCACCCCAAGCCATCAAAGAAATGGCAGAGGGAATTGCCGACATTTTTCTCAACGGCGTACTGGCTAAAAGTTAGCGCCTTTTGGCTAAATCGAGATCGATCGGCGATGGGAAATAGCAAACAATCCAAAATCCAAAATCTAAAATCTAAAATCCAAAATCGATCGCGCTTGTTGAATCCACAAAGAAATTTGCTCTACAGAAGGACAGAGGTCGCGGCGCTGCATCGTGGCTACCTGAAATCGCAAAATTTGTTGGTGCAATCTGTGGGGGGAATCTGAGCCAGTTGGGGTACAGAACAAACACCAACGTGCAATAATAGTCCGCAATAATGGCAGCCCACCCTGGGGACGCGAACCAGATCCGCCAAAGCCACCCATTGATTAACCTACTGAACGTGGATCTGTAACTGATTCGCCAGTGCCTGCCTACTAGCGGGAGAATTGGCCCAAAGCATTAGCTGCCCAGTCGTGGCAATGCCGCATTCCAGCAGTTGAGACTGGTTCTTGCGGCTTAACCCAGGCAGTTGAGCGATCGGCCAATCCCCAAGCAGCATAGCGCTTTCACAATTGTTGGGTTTAAAAGACATCTTTAATCAGTCTGCCGAATTTAGAGTCTTTTGATATTCTGACAAGAGTGAGATGCTCCCGGATTGTACCTTTCTATGATGCAAGTCACGACCGAGATGCCTATTGCCTTGGACATAGCTTCGCTAACGGCGTCGCTAAAAAATTCTCATTCTGACACGCTTGGTGAAGCCAAAACCCTGGCAGACACACTCCGCAAGCGGCGGAAGCGACTTTTCGAGCTGATTGATTTCCCTGTGGTTCTCTGGTCAGGATGCGCCCCATCTCGCAATTATCCGGCAAATAAATTGCCATTCCGCGCCAGCAGTCACTTTCTCTATTTTGCGGGACTACCCCTGGAAAATGCGGCAATTCGCATGGAGGCAGGCAGACTGGAACTGTTTGTGGATGACCCCAATCCGGACGATTTCCTGTGGCACGGAAAACAGCCTACGCGAGAGGAGATTGCTGAGTTGATCGGGGCTAACACAGCTCACCCGATGGGAGAACTGAGGTGGCGATCGCAAGGTTGTGCGACAATTCCAGTGCAGGATGTGATGCTCAACCACCAACAGTCTGGTACACTCAATCGCTGGTTGTACTCGGCATCTTCCCTGAGTTGGATTGACTGGGATTTAGCATACGCGATCGTCAAATTGCGCCTTCAGCACGATGCCGGTGCTTTGACAGAATTGCAAAAAGCGGCTGCTACTACGGTTGACGCTCATAAATCCGGGATGGCTGGAACGCGACATTGCAAAACGGAAGCAGAAGTGCGATCGGCAATGGAAAGCGTCATCACAGCTCGGAACATGACTTGTGCTTACAACAGTATTGTCACGGTTCGCGGGGAAGTTCTCCACAACGATCGCTATCACAATCCCCTGCAACCGGGAGATTTGCTACTGGCGGATGTAGGTGCGGAAACGGCGATGGGTTGGGCATCTGATGTGACCCGCACTTGGCCGGTTTCTGGCAGGTTTTCCCCCACTCAACGCGCTATTTACGAAGTGGTACTGGCAGCTCGCGATGCTTGCATTTCTAAGATACGTCCCGATGTGGAGTATAAGGATATTCATATGCTAGCCGCAACTACTCTCACCCAAGGGCTGCTGGATCTGGGCATCATGAAGGGGGATGTGGAAGAATTGGTGGAAATGGACGCTCACACGGCGTTTTTCCCTCACGGCGTCGGTCATCTCATCGGTTTGGATGTCCACGATATGGAGGATTTGGGAGATTTGGCTGGGTACGAGCTGGGACGAATTCGCAGCGATCGTCCCGGTTTGAAGTTCCTGCGTCTGGATCGACCTCTACAAGCTGGTATGCTGGTGTCGATCGAACCCGGTTTTTATCAAGTACCGTCGCTTTTGAATTACCCAGACAAACGCGAACAATATCAAGAAGTTGTCGATTGGGATCGTCTGGCTGAGTTTTCTGATGTGCGAGGAATTCGCATTGAAGATGATGTGTTAGTCACCGAGTCGGGTAGCGAGATAATCACAGCCGATTTGCCGTCTCACCCAGATGCGATCGAGCATTTTATGGGTGGGTAATCGGTAATTGGTAATGGGTAATGGGTAACGGTAAAAAATTTTTACCATTCCCAATTACCTGTTATCTTTTATTTAGCTCATCCACTAACCGACGCTTTTAGACGATCGCGAGCTTAATGCCCAATTTAGATTTCTTGTTTACTGTTGAGGTTTTTTTCTAGTAATCTTTTAGCTATGCTCTGTCTGTAGGCTTCTATCGGTTCTACCAGTAGTTTAATTAACAAAATAGCAAGCCCAGTTGTTCAAAACAAAGTCGCGATTCCTAAAAAGTTATTCAAAATCCAATCCTGTTGCCCTTGGAGTACTTTTTTTAAGAAAGTACTTAATTGCAAAAACATTACAATATCTTGGCCAAATATAAAAACGTTAGTAAATAATAAATAAATTTTTGAAAATATGTTTAGGGATTGCCAATTAGCCATCCAACTTTGTAAGAAAAGACCTCCTCCAAGTAAGTAAGAATGCAGTAAAGAAAAAATTATCACCAAAAGTATCACGGCCTAATAAGCAGGAAATAATCTTACCAACCTACTTTTCATAA
>NZ_JACJUP010000196.1:0-7962 GCF_014748295.1 Planktothrix sp. FACHB-1355
GGGCATCTGGTAAATTGCGGATAAAATCAGCAATATACGCTTCAGCAATTTGTTGTTTAAAAAAGTAATCCTTCCGCTCAAAAGTATTTAAAGCAATCTGACTCAGCAAATCTTTTTTGCGCTGGACAGATAGTTTTTGATAAACGCGATCGCGTACAATACCGCGTTTGGCATCCCACTTTCTTAACAGAGTAGCAATCCCTCGCTTGTAAAGTTCTGCACGATCGCAGGGAAAATCACCTGCATCTTCAAATTCTAAACACAGCAGCGTCAACAGTAAAGGATTTGTGGCTAGTTCTCTAATTGAGGGATTCGATTGCAGCTGTTCCATAAATCGATCGGCTGTAATTCTCTCGCTTGCTTCCTCAACGGCGGCAAATGTTGAAGAGAGATTTTCTTTGATCTGGAACCATTTGGTTGCAAATGCCTTTATTTGTTGTTGATTAAAATCGGCAACTTCTACTTCAGTAAATTTTTCAAACGTATATTCCCGCGCCGCAATGCGGCAAGTGATGACAAAATGATTGTTGTAATACAGATCGGAAAATTCTTGAGTCTGCTTAATAACTCGGTTGGCATCTTCGTCTCTGACTTCATCCAAACCGTCGAGCAAAATTAATGTTTTACCCTGCTTAAGCAACTCAAATATTTGAGTTGCTGTAACGCCACAATGAGAAAGGATATCAGCTATAAATTCCGGGTAATTTAATTGATTTTTTGCTTCTGCGAATTCTCTTAAAGTGATAAAAATTGGCACTAAATTTTTGAAAAAATTGCTCAGGCAGCACTGAATGGCTAGATATTTCAAAAATGTCGTTTTACCAGAGCCTGGCTTACCCAAAACCATCAACTTGGGATAACTCTCTACTGCTTTTAGTCCAGGCACTCTTTCTTTGGTAATTCTGCTCAGTCCAAAGCGATCGAAATTTTGCGATTCGGGATCGAAGACTTGCAGCAGCTGAGCAATAGTTAACCGCCTGCGTCCGGCGATCTGCTCTAAAATGTTGACGTTGGTGTAGATGTCCGTTAAACTTATAGGCTGAGTCATGTCTAAGACTCGCATTGTGCCGCACTTCTGTTGAATGCTGGGGCGCACCTTATCTCGAATTTCTTGCACTAGGGTGTCTATATTGGTGCTATGATTTCGATTTAGATCGCTAGGTTCGGGTGCAGCTATTTCTTCCCAGTTCAAATCAAGCTGAAAGCAAATTTCTGTGAAGATGTGACGCTCTATTGGTTTGCCTTTGAAAAATTTCCAAATTGGCTGGCGAGATTTGCAATTAACTTCTTCCGCAAGCTGTTGTTGCGTCCATCCCATACGGCTGAATGCTTTTTTTGCTTCTTTTATACCTTGTTCGGATGCCCAGAGCGATTGCCTTGCCATAGCTCAAAAATAAAGATTTGTTAAATTTTAGTGAGTTTGTTTGCTCAGTCAGTAAAGACTAACATCGTACAAACATTTCGCAAACATGACGCTAGCATCGGCTTGTAATGCTGGAATTGTCAGGATTTGAAATCAATTGTATCGGGATCTCTGTTATGACAACGGCTCTGATTGTTGAAGATGAAGCAATAAACGTTAAAGTTTTCTCTAAAATTTTGACTAAGCGCGGTGGCTTAGCGGTACTTCATACGGAAAATGTGGAAGAAGTGATGCAAATTGCCCAGTCTGGGGGAGCGGATATCATTCTGATGGATGTTTCCCTGAGTAATAGTTACTACCAGGGCAAGCCGATGAACGGGCTCCAGATTACTCAGATGTTGAAGGCAAATCCCAAAACGGCTGGCTTACCGGTGATTTTGGTTACAGCCCACGCTAACGAGGGCGATCGCGAAAATTTACTGGAAGTAAGTCATGCGGATGGCTATATCCCCAAACCGGTGGTAGATCATCAAGAATTTTTGAATCGGATTCTGGAAATGATACCGAAAAGTTAACCGATGCGATCGCACCGCTCGTTCTCGTTTTTGTGTTTCCCAATAGCTCGACATTTAACCCGCTCTGGCGGGTTTTATTTATTTTAGGATCGTATAAGTTAGTGCGATGCAACAAAGACTCATCCAGCAAGTGGGAACGCTTTCTGACACAGCCATGCAAGAAATTAGCGATGCGCTAGCTATTGTTTTAAGTATTTCTTCATAGCCCGCGCTCAACTTTCCCTAAGCTAAAATCCTCATTTTTTCTGTTGACACACTGTACAACAGTGCATTTGTACTGCTATTTGTTTAATATGTGTGTGGCCTAATGTCATTTAAATGATACCCCTCCAACTCACCCTCAAGAATTTCCTCAGCTATCGCAAGGCAACCCTCGATTTTAGCGGGCTGCATACTGCCTGTATTTGCGGTTCTAACGGTGCCGGTAAATCATCTTTGCTAGAAGCTATCACCTGGGCGCTTTGGGGCGAAAGCCGCGTGAGTACTGAAGATGATGTCATCCACGCGGGGGCTGATGAAGTCCAGGTTGATTTTACATTTAAAAATCAAGATGTAACTTATCGGGTAATTCGCGTTCGCCGTCGCGGCGGTGGGGGGGTTTTAGAATTTCAAGTGCAGACGCCAACAGGATTTCGGGCGCTGACTGAGCGAGGGATGCGATCGACTCAGCAATTGATTGTGGATTATCTGAAGCTGGATTACGAAACTTTTATTAATTCAGCTTACCTGCGTCAGGGTCGAGCAGATGAATTCATGCTCAAAAAACCGAGCGAACGCAAAGAAATTCTGGCTGAGTTGCTCAAACTCAATCAGTACGAAGTGATGGCGGAACAAGCCAAGGATTTGTCCAAGCAGTTCAAGGGACAGGCGGAGCAGTTAGAACGGGATATGGAATCTCATCAAATCCAGTTGCAGCAGCGAGAAGCGATCGCACAAGCACAAGCTACTCTGGAAAGCGAGTTGAGGTTACTGCAACAAGGACAATTAGAAGAGACAAAACGCCTGCAACAGCTGCAAGCAATGCAGCACCAACGGCGAACTTGGGAACAGCAGCTCACCTGGCATCGCCAACAATATCAAAATTTAACTCAAGATTGCGATCGCCTCCAGCAAGATTTAGCCGCAATCCAGCAGCAGCAGCGACAATTGGAAGCTCTCCTGCAACAGGAAGGTGAAATAAGTGCTGGATATAGCCATTTTCAACAGTTGCAAGCTCAAGAAGAAAGCCTGAATCATAAATTTGAAGCTCATCAAGCTGCACAAGAACAGCGACGACAGCTAGAACGACAGCAGCAGATTGCGATCGACGCACTCAATAAGCAGCTGCAACAAGCGCAAGCTCAATTGGAAGCTTTAGGGCAACAGGAACAGGAAATTAAGCAAATTCTCAATCAATCTGCGGAAGTAGAAGCAGGTTTGGCACAATTACAGCAGGCTCGCATCCATTTGACGCATATGGATAAGTTGCAACTGCAAGTGAGTCCGTTACTGCAACGCCAGCAGCAGTTGCAAAATCAACTGGAACGCGCCCAAGCTAGGTTAAGTGCGCGTTTGGACGAACTGCGGTCTTCTGTTTCGCAACTGCAAGCGCAACACCAACGTCAGCCGCAGTTGCAGCAGGCGGTGATGGATGTTGGCTTTCAAATTGAGAATTTGGAGAAAAAACGAGTTCGTCAGCAGCGTGTGCAAGAAAAAGGGTTAGAACGGCGCAGCTTTGTGGAACGGCTCCAAGAAAATCAGCGGGAATATGAGAAACAGTTGGGAGAATTAACCCAAAAACTCCAGATGCTGCAAACGCCGGATGCGATTTGTCCGTTGTGCGATCGCCCCCTCGACCAACATCACTGGAATCGCGTTGTACAGAAAACCCAAATCGAACAAAAGGATATAGAGCAGCAATTCTGGATAGTGCGAGAGCAATTGGCTGCGTGCGAGTCGGAATTACAGGTTTTGCGGGCGGAATATAAGAAATTATCTCAGGAATTGGCTCCTTACGATTCTTTGCGGGAGCAGAGGGGACAGTTGCAGGCGCAATTGGCTGCTACCGATGATGCCCAAAATCGGTTGCAACAGTTGAAGGTGGAGGCGGTACAGATTGAGCGATCGATCCAAACTGGAGACTACGCCGGAGATGTGCAGCAGGAACTTTGGCAGCTGGAACAAAATCTGCAACAACTTAATTACGATGAGAAAAACCACGCTTTAGCCAGGAATGAGGTGGAACGCTGGCGTTGGGCGGAAATTCGGCAGGCACAAATTAAGGATGCAGTACGGCGACAAGCTCAGATAGCGGCGCGACAGCCGGAGCTTTTGGTGCAAATTATGGGAATTCAGCGCCAAATCGAGCAATCACAAACTGATTCGGAATTTTCTAGACGGATTGCGGCGTTAGATCTGCAAATTCAGGAAATTGACTACAACTTAGATCGGCACAATACGATCCGCAAGTCGCTGCGCCAAGCGCAATCTTGGCAACTGCGATATCAGGAATTGTGTCAGGCTCAGCAGCAATATCCTCAACTTTGTCAGCGTTTTCAGGAGTTGGTGCAAGTGTTGGAGGTGCGGGAAGGCGATCGCGAAGATCAATATGCACAAATAGAGTCTGTTGTCAAGCAAATCCAAACGATTCCCGATGCTACTGAGGAAATTCAAACTCTGGAGAGGCAGATATTCGATCGACGCACCCAGTTAGATGAATACCTGGCTAGACTGGGAGGGCTGCAACAGCGATCGATTCAGTTGGAAGCGCTTCAGGCTCAGTATGACAAACAGCAGCAAAAACTCGCGGAAACTCGCAAAAAATATCGCGTTTACGAGGAATTGAGTAAAGCTTTCGGCAAACACGGCATCCAAACTTATATGATTGAGAATATCTTGCCTCAGTTGGAAGCCGAAACGAATTCCATCTTGGCGCGGCTAAGCGGTAATCAGTTGCACGTTCAGTTTGTCACCCAAAAAGCTGGGCGCAGCGGTCGGTCTTCCGCTAAAAAAACGGCTAAAATTATTGACACCCTGGACATTTTGATCGCTGATGCTCGCGGGACTCGTCCTTACGAAACTTATTCGGGTGGAGAAGCTTTTCGGATTAATTTTGCGATTCGGCTAGCTTTGGCGAGATTGCTGGCGCAAAGAGCGGGTACGGCGCTGCAAATGCTGATTGTCGATGAGGGATTTGGAACGCAGGATCGGGAAGGATGCGATCGCCTGATTGCAGCGATAAATGCGATCGCGTCTGATTTCGCCTGCATCCTCACCGTCACCCATATGCCATCCTTCAAGGAAGCCTTCCAAGCGCGGATCGAAGTTGCCAAAACTCAAGATGGATCGCAATTGAGTTTATCGATCTAATTTCTGGGAACTGTGCTACAATATCTAATTGTGCCGATATAGCTCAGTGGTAGAGCACTCGATTCGTAATCGAGCGGTCGTGGGTTCAAATCCCACTATCGGCTTTTGAAGATTCCCAGATAAGGTATAAATTGACATCTGGTTAACGCAGATGCGATCGATATTTACCCATCATTTTGGAATAGAGGTGTAATTGCAAGCGATCGATTATGCAGTGTTTTCGTCCCTACTGCTACTACCACCCGCAACTACACCCAGTTTAGGTGAAGGAAGGATATTTAGTCACTTTACCAATGCTGAGGGAGTGACAGGGATTACAGGAATTGTTGGTGATAATCTAGAGGTAGGCCAGCAAGTTATTGTCAGTGAATTGCGGTTTGGACAAGGCTCAAACCCATTTTTGGCAAACGAAACCGGTGATATATTCCTGACAGATTTGGGTTTTGAGGCTACGGAGGGGAAACTGGAACTAATCGGTGTTTTTGGTGATAAGCAAAAATTCGCGCTCCAGTTTTCCGAAGAAACAGCGTTATTATTAAATAATATCAGAGTCAGGCCAGTAAGAATAGCAAAGAATTTATTGAACCTTGGCGGAAGTATATACAGTATTCCTGGCAGCAGTACAATTAAAGGCCAATGTGTAGTAATGAGGATTAGATTATGAGCAAAATCGATCTAAATTTATTAATGAACAATTTAGAATCATCGCAAGTAGAAAAGCAGGTGCTTGCTGTAGAAAAAGCTGGAGAAATAGTTAATTATATAGCCGTTCAAACGATCGAAGCATTTAGGAAAAGCCAACACCGTTTTTTGATGGCAGAACGACTATATCATTTAGGTTCAGTAGTTGTTCCACCCCTGGAAAAACTTCTGAAAGAATCGGATAATTCAGAAACGAGTATTTTGGCAGCGGTTATACTTCTAAGATTCGGCTCTAAAGTAGGAGTTTCTTGCTTGTTAGAGGCTGTTGCTAAAGATGAAGAATACCCTTGCTTGGCTGCAACTTCTCTAGCAGCAGCAGGTATTAAGGAAGCGATCGAGCCAATGATTAATCGCCTAAAAAGTTGCGATCTGAAAAATGTTGATTTAGCGATCGGTATTCTCAGTGCATTAGAAGATTTGGGAAGTGAGATTCCTTCAGATTTGCGCGATCGCCTAACTGCTGAAGATGCTCATTGGCAAATTCGTACATATGCCAAAAGATTTGTTGTCTATCAAGAAAATAGAGTAGAAAACGGTCAGATTAAAAAAGCGATCGCATCACTATAATTAACTTAAAAAGGGGGTAAATATAATGGAGCATAAAATTTTAATTCATACCCATGTTGGCTCAGATGGCATATTGCAATTAGCAGTACCAACAGAATTTAAAGATGCCGATTTAGAAGTGACAGTAACTATTAAACCTGTCACCCTAGCACCAAAGAAAACACCAGAAGAATTAGGTTGGACTCCCGGTTTCTTTGAGAGGACAGCAGGCGCTTGGGTAGGAGAACCTTTAGTAAGAGAGGAACAAGGGGAGTATGAAACGCGGGAGGAATTAGCTTGACAGCGGATAGAAGATTGGGGGTAAACGGGTGAAAGATCGATCGCACTTTTTCTTGTTTCCTGGGGAAGAGTCCGATCGCATTTCCATCTTCATTTCAATTTATTAAAAAGTTTTAATTTATATCATGTCCCCTAGCATCGGTTGTGTATATTTGTAGGGGCGAAGCATTCGGGCGACAATCGATCGCAATTACGAACAATCTTTCTGCCCGAATGCTTCGCCCACCCCTTACGCAACCATAGCCATTTCTAAATTTCGCTACAATTGCCAATAAAGTGCGGTGCAAGGATACCAGCAATGCTGCGGCGGTTTTGGCGGTCGATACAACGGTTTTTTCGGCGATTGTTGGGGATTTCGAGAAGAACTCCTCCCCAAACCTCTCCGCCAACGGGGACTCAGCAAAATTCTTTCTCCCCCGTAGAAGCGAAGGGAGGTAAACTCCAACGGACGGATATTGAGTATGAAGTAATATTTAACGAACTGCTGGGGCGGTTACTGGCGCAACTACCTCAATTAGATGATGTTGCTTTGGGTGAGGAGATAGAGGCAGATGTTAAAACAGATGATGCAGAGGCATGGTTTGAACAAAGTAATCAGCAATACAAGAGAGGGGATTTTTGGGATGCTGTCGCATCTTGTGACAAAGCTTTGGCGATTCAACCTGACTTTCACCTTGCCTGGTATAACCGGGGAAATTCGCTATATAACTTAGGACGATTAGAAGAAGCGATCGCATCTTATGACAAAGCTTTGGCGATTCAACCTGACAAACACGAAGCCTGGAATAACCGGGGAATTGCACTAGGTAATTTAGGACGATTAGAAGAAGAGATCGCATCTCTTGACAAAGCTTTGGCGATTCAACCTGACGATCACAAAGCCTGGTATAATCGGGGATTTGCGCTGGATGACTTAGGACGATTAGAAGAAGCGATCGCATCTTATGACAAAGCTTTGGCGATTCAACCTGACAAACACGAAGCCTGGAATAACCGGGGAATTGCGCTAGATGACTTAGGACGATTAGAAGAAGCGATCGCATCTTATGACAAAGCTTTGGCGATTCAACCTGACCATCATAAAGCCTGGATTGGTCGAGGTATTGCAGTGGGAAAATCACCTCACTA
>NZ_JACJUP010000197.1:0-8034 GCF_014748295.1 Planktothrix sp. FACHB-1355
TGTTGGAGTTGAAGAACACCATTAACATCATGGTGGATCAACTCAATTCTTTTGCGTCTGAGGTAACTCGCGTAGCCCGTGAGGTGGGTGCAGAAGGAAAACTGGGTGTACAAGCCGAGGTCAAAGGGGTAGGTGGCACTTGGAAAGACCTGACTGATAATGTGAACTTTATGGCTGGTAGTTTGACTGACCAAGTGCGGAACATTGCTGTTGTCACGTTAGCGATCGCTAATGGTGACCTTTCTAAGAAAATTACTGTTGATGTAAAAGGGGAAATTTTAGAGTTGAAAAACACCATCAATACGATGGTGGATCAACTCAACTCCTTTGCTTCGGAAGTAACGCGGGTGGCGCGGGAAGTAGGAACGGAAGGGAAACTGGGCGGTCAAGCTTATGTCCGGGGCGTTGGTGGCACTTGGAAAGACCTCACCGATAACGTCAACTTGATGGCAGGAAACTTAACTGGGCAAGTGCGAAACATTGCCGAAGTCACGAAGGCGGTAGCCAATGGCGATTTGTCCAAGAAGATTGCCGTCGATGTGAAGGGCGAAATGCTGGAGTTAAAAGACACGATCAATACGATGGTGGATCAACTCAACTCCTTTGCTTCTGAGGTGACACGGGTAGCGAAAGAAGTAGGTACCGAAGGAAAACTGGGCGGTCAAGCAGAGGTAAAAGGAGTAGCTGGAACGTGGAAAGACCTGACCGACTCGGTAAATTTGATGGCCAGCAACTTGACAGCGCAGGTGCGAGGAATTGCACGAATTGTTACCTCGGTAGCCAATGGGGATTTGAAGCGCAAACTGGTGTTAGAAGCGAAAGGTGAAATCGAGACGCTGGCAGATACGATTAACGAGATGATCGATACGCTGGCGACGTTTGCGGATCAAGTAACGACGGTGGCGCGTGAGGTGGGCATTGAAGGGAAATTGGGCGGTCAGGCGAAAGTACCGGGTGCATCGGGAACTTGGAGAGCTTTAACGGATAACGTTAATGAACTGGCAGCAAATTTAACTACGCAGGTACGTGCTATTGCGGAAGTTGCGATCGCAGTGACCAAAGGCGACTTAACGCGATCGATTTCTGTTGATGCTCAAGGTGAAGTTGCTGTCCTGAAAGATAATATTAACCAAATGATCGCCAATCTGCGGGAAACCACCCAGAAAAACACCGAACAAGACTGGTTAAAAACTAATTTGGCGAAATTTACCCGGATGTTGCAAGGACAGCGAGATTTGGAAACAGTATCAAAATTGATTCTTTCCGAATTAGCTCCCCTGGTGTCCGCACAACATGGTGTATTCTATCTGATGGATTCGTCAAGTACGGCAGTATTCTTGAAGCTACTGAGTACCTACGCTTTTAATGAACGGCAACATTTAGCGAATCGGTTCCAGCTTGGGGAAAGTTTGGTCGGTCAATGTGCGTTAGAAAAAGAGCGGATTTTACTGACTCGCGTTCCCAGTAACTATATCACCATTAGTTCCGGTTTGGGTGAAGCACCGCCCCTGAATGTGGTTGTATTGCCCATTCTATTTGAAGGACAAGTAACGGCAGTAATTGAACTGGCATCTTTCAATCGGTTCAGTGAAATACATTTGACTTTCTTAGATCAATTGACTGAAAGTATCGGGATTGTGTTAAATACGATCGCAGCCGGAATGCGAACGGAAGAACTGCTCAAACAATCTCAATCCCTTACCGAAGAATTGCAGAGCCAACAGAAAGAACTTACCGAAACCAACAAACAACTGGAACAAAAAGCCAAATCCTTACAAACCTCGGAAGAACTCCTGAAAAACCAACAAGAAGAACTGCAAAAAACCAACGCCCAATTACAAGAAAAAGCTTTGCTGCTATCCTCTCAAAATGAAGAAGTTGAGCGAAAAAACCGAGAAATAGACTTAGCACGCTTGGCATTGGAAGAAAAAGCAACACAACTTGCACTCACTTCTAAATATAAATCTGAGTTTTTGGCAAATATGTCTCACGAATTGCGAACCCCGCTGAATAGTTTGCTATTGCTATCAGGACTACTAACCCAAAACAATGATAGTAATTTAACAGAAAAGCAAATTGAGTATGCAGAAACAATTCATGCTGCGGGAACAGATTTGTTGGCATTGATTAATGATATTCTCGATCTAGCTAAAATTGAATCTGGCACTATGTCCGTGCAGCTAGAGCATTTACCGTTCTCCGAACTGAAGAATTTTATTGAACGTACCTTTATCCAGGTAGCGCAAGAGCGTAAATTGAAATTTACAATTGATTTTCATCCCGCTCTACCCAGTGCTATTTACACCGATATCAAACGGCTTCAGCAAATTCTGAAAAACCTACTTTCTAATGCCTTTAAATTTACACAACAGGGAGAAGTTCGATTATCTGTAGCGGTGGTCAATGAAGGATGGGGAATTGACCATGAGGAACTCAACCGAGCGAAACAGGTAATTGCCTTTGCTGTTAGCGATACCGGTATTGGCATTGAGCCGAGCAAACAAAAAGTTATTTTTGAAGCATTCCAGCAAGCAGATGGCACAACTTCCCGCAAGTATGGCGGCACAGGATTGGGCTTGTCGATCAGCCGCGAGATTGCACGATTACTTGGCGGTAAAATTATGCTGGTCAGTCAGTTAGGAAAGGGTAGCACTTTTATCCTTTACTTGCCGCAAAATTATCCAGATATTAAATTAGAATCAGTTGTCGCATCTTTGGGATCTCCTTTATCTTCCTTCCCTCCCATATCTCGCCTATCTGTCTCGCCGCCAGTATCTCCTCCGTCCGATCTACTTCCCCGATCTGTGCCATCTTCAATATCCTCAACATCAGTCATTGGTTGTAGTCCAGTTTTAGACGATCGAGATAAGATTGTGGCAGGCGATCGCATTTTGCTAGTCATTGATGATGACAATGCCTTCAGTCAGATTTTGCTGGACTTCGGACACGGCCAAGACTATAAAATGCTAATAGCTTCTCAAGGAGAAATCGGATTAAGATTAGCGCGTCAATTTAAGCCTGATGCCATAATCCTGGACATTGCGATGCCAGTTCTTGATGGTTGGGTTGTTCTCGATCGCCTCAAGCATGACCTCGCAACCCGGCATATTCCGGTGCATATTATGACTGTAATGCAGGACGATAGTCATCATGGCTTGCGACAAGGAGCAGCATCTTTCTGGCAGAAGCCAATTAGCAATGAAATATTGCGTCAAGCATTTGTCAAAATTCAAACTTATAGCACACAAAATACCCGCAATGTATTACTGTTAGAACCTGACATCAACCAACAACAGCAAATTACCGAGCTACTTGGCAATCAGAATATCCATATAACTGCTGTTAGTAGTGGAACCCAAGCAATAGAGTTGCTGCAAAACCAGCCGTTTGATTGCCTATTGTCGGATCTCATCCTACCTGACATGGATGGCATTAGTTTAATTCAATATATTCGTCAGGAATTCACCAAAAATTCGGGTTTTGAATATCTGCCTATAGTTTCCTATGCTAATCCAGACATCTCCGATCGACAACGACTAACCTTAGAACAAGCTGATACGCTAGTTGTCCTAAAAGATGAGTTGGGAATGCCAAATCTGCTGGATAAAACAGCGCTGATTCTCCATCAACCGATCGATAATTTTTCACCAACCCAGCAACAATTACTCAGACAGTTACAGCAGCGATCTCCTGAGTTGCGCGGCAAGAAAATATTGATTGTAGATGATGATGTGCGAAATGTTTTTGCCCTCACCAGTATGCTGGAGTCTTTTCAGTTAAAAGTAATTTATGCCGATAACGGTCGCAATGGCATCACTATACTGCAAAGCACCCCCGATGTTGATGTGGTGTTGATGGATATCATGATGCCGGAAATGGATGGCTATCAAACTATTAAAACGATCCGGCAGATGGCATCTTTTCAACGGCTACCAATTATAGCTCTGACAGCAAAAGCAATGCAGGGCGATCGCCATAAATGTTTAGAATCGGGAGCTTCGGACTACATTCCCAAACCTGTCGATATTCAGCAACTCCTCTCGCTATTGCGAGTTTGGCTACGCTGTTAGAAGCGCGATCGATATTAGTGCCAGCAGGCAGGATAAAAAGCTTTTAAAGTCAGCTTTTTCAGCTTTTTCAGCTTTTTCAACTGTGAGTTATTTCTGCCATCCTACGCTAGAGTTCCATTTTTACGAACTTTAACTCATATGACAACCGTTTCTAAGGTCAATATTCTTGTAGTTGACGATCGTCCCGCTAATCTGATGGCATTGACCGAGACGTTAGCGCCATTGAAACAAAATGTCGTGAAGGCAATTTCTGCTGACGAAGCTTTAAAGCATCTCCTACAACAGGAGTTTGCTGTCATTTTATTAGATGTGCAAATGCCGGGAATGAATGGATTTGAGCTTGCTAAAATTATTCATTCCCGTCCGGCAACCTGCCATACTCCCATTCTCTTTTTAACGGCGATAAATCGCGATGCAATGTATATTTTGAAAGGTTACTCATTAGGAGCCGTAGATTATTTACTAAAACCCCTCATTCCAGAAATTATACTCGCAAAAGTTTCTGTTTTTGTCGATTTATTTCAAAAAAACGCCGAACTAAAAAGGCAGGCAGAAGAACTGCGAACGGCTTACAATATTTTGCAAGTAAAAGAACAAGAGATAAATCGAATTAACCACAATCATCAATTAATTCTCAATGCAGTTGGAGAAGGAATTTATGGTGTAGATTACCAAGGTAAAACAACATTCCTCAATCCAGCCGCTGCCAAAATGTTGGGTTACACTATCGAAGAAGCGATTGGAAAACCTGAATGTTCGATCTTGAATTCTAAGGTCGGAAAGAATGGCGATCGCGCTTTTAAGTGTCCAATTTGCGCCTCGTTAAAAGATGGCTTAGTTCATTATAACGATCGGGCAGAATTCCAACGTAAAGACGGTTCTTACTTTCCAGTAGAATATATCTGTACTCCCATATTAGAACAACATGAAATTATCGGTGCAGTAATCACTTTTAAAGACATTACCGAACGGCGTAATATTGAACGAATGAAAGACGAGTTTATTTCAGTTGCCAGCCATGAATTACGGACGCCACTAACAACGATTCAAGGTTCTCTTAAACTGCTAGCAAGAGGAGTTTACGATGGCAAGCCGGAAAAAGCGAAAGAAATGCTAGAAGTTGCTCTACGAGGAACCGATCGCATGATTCGATTAACTAACGACCTTCTAGATCTGCAACGTCTCACTACTGGTAAATATAATTTGAATAAGCAATTGTGCATTGCATCTGACTTAATCCAACAAGCAATTGCCGATGTTCAGCGTTTTGGAGATCTCTCTAAAGTAACTTTGCAAGTCTATCCTATTTCTGTGCAAGTTTGGGCCGATCCAAATGCGATCGTGCAAACTCTCACAAATTTACTTAGTAATGCGATTAAATTTTCCCCAGCTAATACCACAGTTTGGTTATCAGCAGAAGTCATTGAAAGCCATGAAAGATTTGCGCGATCGTTTCAGTCTAAAATCGCTTTACCCTGTGTTCTCTTTAAAATCGAAGATCGAGGACGAGGTATTCCAGCCGAAAAATTAGAAATCATTTTTGAACGATTTCAACAAATTGATGTGTCAGATTCCCGTGAAAAAGGTGGTAGCGGACTCGGTTTAGCAATTTGTAAAAGTATCGTGCAACAACACGGTGGTTCGATCTGGGCTGAAAGTATTTTAGGGCAAGGAAGCATTTTTTATTTTACATTACCTTTAACCTTGGACTTTGGCCAAAAGGAAATGGAGCTTAAACTAGATTGCGGTACTCGATACTAATACTCGATTTCGTCCCATTGCCTTCGCTTGGTATAGTGCGGCATCGGCGGCTCGATAAATTTCTTGCAAGTTAGCGCCATCCTGAGAATATTCAACCACTCCTGCACTGAAAGTCACCTGAAATGTCTGATTATTATTATCAGTAAACTTCTGCTTGCACCAGGTTTTTAGGAAGTCAGTCAGCCGCTTTGCACCCAGAGATCGCGTTATACCATATATACCTAAAACAAATTCCTCACCGCCCCAACGAGCAGCAATTTAACAAGGATTAAAGCCATGAATTTTGTCAACAAGAATCGAGCGAGTGAAATTTTGTCAAAAAGCCCTCGGACTCTGGTTAGGTATCGAAAGCAAGGGATTTGGTAGAAGGAATTCACTGTGCATTTGTAGGACATGAGTGGTTGTACTTTGAAGCTCTGAACTGCTACAGTTCCCTTTCGATTTCGATGGCCTGCCATGAGAAGCCCTTGAAACTTGGTATCTTAAATTTATCCTTTTAGATGGCTCAAAGTGTCATGCTATGTCATAGCCATCGATGATATCCAGCGGTAGAGAAACCCTAATTAAAAGCTTAAAACCCGCTGTATAAGCGGGTTTCTGCCTATCGGAGCGGCGGGATTCGAACCCACGACCCCTACTACCCCAAAGTAGTGCGCTACCAAGCTGCGCTACGCCCCGATTTCGATGCTTTACTAATATAGCACATATAAATAGATTGGCAACTAGAAAACTTGCAAAACTTGAATTGCTTGCAGTAAGCCGGGAACTGCGGAAGCTGGCCAAGTGCCTTCACACTGTCGATCGCTATTTATAATAAAGTGAAGGCTGTAGGCGTGGGGATAGCCCTCCACTTCCATCCAGAGCAAATCGCTTTCGGCTTCGCAGGCAATTTTCTCCTCGTCCATCAACTCGCTAGCCATATGGCTCATTGTTCCTGCCAATTGCGCCAGCAATCGACAAAAATCGTTTAATTCCGCCTCGGTTAGCTCAAATGCCCAGTCATCTCCACCGACTAAACCTTTGAATTTAGCAGCTTCCGGATTCCAGCCAATGCGCCAACCCGTTCCGCTTTTAACTATACGCTCCATTATTTCATTTTAGATTTTGGATTTTGGATTTTAGATTTTAGAGTCATTTCGCATTAACGAGGATAGCCTGTGAAAAGTAAAATTCCTCCGGGACTGATCGTCAAACTCGGAAAATTCACCTGGACAACGATGTGGAATGTGATGATGTCTCGCATTGCGCCACGCAATCGGTCAGGAGAATACATTCGTCCAGCCAGTCAATTCAACTATACTGTCAGTACCGCAGAAGACAACCCCTATCAACCGGCGGCGGGGCGTTACCATCTTTACGTGGGGCTTTCCTGTCCTTGGGCCCATAGAACTTTGGTTGTGCGATCGCTCAAAGGACTGCAAAATGCGATCGGAGTCTCGATCGCCTCACCTTCCTCCGACGAAGGAATTTGGGTATTCGATCGCCCAGAAGAAGGTTGTACCACCCTACCGCAACTATATCAATTAGCAAAACCAAGCTACAACGGACGTTGCACAGTACCCGTCCTGTGGGATAAACAAACTAACACAATTGTCAATAACGAAAGCGCCGAAATAATAGTAATCCTGAACTCGGCTTTCAACGAATTTGCCCAGCATCCCGAACTTAATCTGTATCCAGAAGAACTCAAAGAAACAATCGATCGCTGGAACGATAAAATTTATCATGCAGTCAACAACGGCGTCTATCGTTGCGGTTTTGCACAAACTCAAACCGCTTACGAAACAGCTTGCGACGAACTCTTTGCCGTTCTCGATGAAATAGATGAAAAACTTGCCAGTAGCCGATATTTGTGTGGCGAGATATTAACCCTAGCAGATGTGCGTTTGTTTACTACCCTATTTCGTTTTGATGCAGTCTACTACGGATTGTTCAAATGCAACAAAAAGAGAATTCAAGATTACCAAAATCTAGGGGCTTACCTCCGCGATTTGTATCAGCTTCCCGGTGTTGCAGACACTTGCGATGTAGAAGCTGTCAAGCGAGATTATTACGGTAATTTGTTCCCCCTCAATCCAGGCGGTATCATTCCCAAAGGGCCAGATGTAACCAACTTGCTGAAACCGCACAATCGATTTTAGATTTTGGATTTTGGATTTTGGATTACTCCCTTCCCGCCGTAATATTATCGATCGCAAGTTAC
>NZ_JACJUP010000198.1:0-8020 GCF_014748295.1 Planktothrix sp. FACHB-1355
TTGTTTGCAGGTATTGCTTCAACCTTGGCTTCATTATCTGAAGAAACGCGAGAATCTGACTGGCAAAATCCCTCCCATTGCGCTTCAAGAGCGTCAATATCTGCCCAATATTCTACAGTGTTGTCATCGGTAACCAGTCGTTCTTTGAGGAGCGATCGCTCCAACAATTTTTTCCTTGCCAGTCTCTGTTCGGTACTATTTAAACCTGTTTTTTCTTCAACTTCATCAACATTAATTTTTACCCACTCATCGGTATTGCACAATTGAGATTGCCGCTCGAAAATATGCCAAAACAAAATAGCAGCCGTAACGCCGCCAGTAACTTTAGCCAGCTTGGGGTAGTAAACTGCCGCACAGCCTAAATATTGCCACAACACTCCCAGTTTCAATTGTAAATACTCCCCATATTTATATTTTTTAGATCGAAGCGATCGCCAAACTCACAAATTTTCAGCGCCACCACCTAACTTTGCCACCACTTTAACTAACTCGGCTGGCTCAACAGGCTTGGCTACGTGCATCTGGAACCCTAGCTTCAAAGCTAGTTTGCAATCTTCATCTCTAGCATACGCCGTCAGAGCAACAGCAGGCGTCTCTCCCCCTTCCTTTGCATCCAGCGCCCTCACCTTGCGGATTAAACTATAACCATCTTCCCCCGGCATCCCAATATCGCTCACCAGTACATCCGGTTTCAACTTGCAAACAGCTTCCAACCCTTCCGCCGCCGACCCTACAGCCGTCGCTTGGGCACCATATTCTTGCAGTACAAAAGTCAGAAATTCGCGAGAGTCAGCATCATCATCAACTACAAGTACCCGCAAACCATTGAGGGGACTGCTAACTGGCGATTGGGGAGTTTTGGCTGGCGACTGGCTTGTGAGTGGAACGCGCTGTTTAAGCAAGGGTAGCTTGACGGTAAAAGTTGCTCCCAGTCCTTCTCCCGGACTTTCTGCACAGACACTTCCGCCGTGCAACTCCAGTAGGCGGCGCACAATTGCCAAACCAAGTCCGAGTCCGCCGTACTTTCTGGTACTAGAAGAATCCGCTTGACGGAAATAATCAAAAACATAAGGTAGAAAGTCAGCACTGATACCTTTCCCCGTGTCGCTTACCTTGATTTGCACATAATTGTTTGTGGGGAATTGTTCATTGTCGATTGTTGAGTGTTTTGAATCGCGAACCAGTTCCAGTCGAATTTCGACGCGGCCTCCTTCTGGTGTAAATTTAATGGCATTAGAGAGCAAATTCCAGACAACTTGCTGCAAACGGTTCGGATCGCCCGAAACTAAGACAACGTTGGGATCGATCGCACGCTGAATTTGAATTGACTTGGCTTCAGCCGCAA
Organism: Planktothrix sp. FACHB-1355; assembly: GCF_014748295.1. Taxonomy (NCBI): domain Bacteria; kingdom Bacillati; phylum Cyanobacteriota; class Cyanophyceae; order Oscillatoriales; family Microcoleaceae; genus Planktothrix; species Planktothrix sp. FACHB-1355. The sequence continues at coordinate 1,346 of NZ_JACJUP010000198.1, forward strand.
GGCTTACAGTTTCGATCGCCGCCTCGATAGTCGATTTTAAATTAACAGAACATATATTTAAGTTGATTTTTCCCTGCATGATGCGGGAAACATCTAGCAAATCTTCAATCAGTTGAGTTTGTACCTTAGCATTGCGCTCGATCGTTTCAATTGCTTTAGCAGTGGTTTCCTCATCAAACTTGCGACTTCGCAGCAGCTTTGCCCAACCCATAATCGGATTGAGAGGCGAGCGCAACTCGTGAGACAACACCGCCAAAAACTCATCCTTAATCCGATTTGCTTGCGCTAATTCCTCAGCTTGTTGCCGTAAGCGATTTTCCAATTTCTTGCGCTCTGTCAAATCGATCGCAAAGAAAACCCCACCGGACGAAGTATCCTCAAAACTGGCACCACCAAGTAAAACCGGGACATAACTGCCATCTTTGCGAATGTATTCTTTCTCGTAAGTAGCGCAAGAACCAAACTGTGAAATATCTTTATTATTTAGCCCTTCCCTGGCAATATATTCTGGTGGCGTGATATCTTTCCAATGCAATTTTTTCGCGAAAAAATCTGACCGACTATATCCGATTAACTCCAGAAAAGCATCGTTCGCATCACTGACGTAACCGTTTTTATCCCAGAAACCCATCGCGATCATCTTCGATTCAAACACACTTCGGAATCGCGCTTCGCTTTGACGCAGTGATTCCTCTGTTAGCTTGTACTCAGTCACATCAGTGGTAATGCCAAGTGCAGATTCGATCGAACCATCCATAGCCAACTCTGGCACCACGCGAGCTTGATAGTAACGTGTTCCATTCGGTGTGGGGAAATCAAATTCCCAAGTCTTCTCAATCCCTGTTTCAAATACTTCTTTGATGTACGTTTGCCAGTCAGTATAAATTTCTTTGGGAAATCCCAGTTCGGCGTGAGTTTTACCGATGAATACTTCTGGCGGCATTCCCGTTGCTTTTTCTATTGCCCGGTTCACATAAACGTGACGCAATCCTCGATCGATGCGTGCAATAATGTCGGGCGAATTTTCCGCCAAAGCTTTAAACTCTTGTTCGCGACGATAGCGTTCTTCTTCTGCCCGCTTGCGCTCCGTCACATCCAAAACAAGAGACATAACAGAGACTAAATTTCGCGATTCATCTAAGAGCGCCGAGTTGTACCATTCGCAATAGATAACATCTCCATTTTTTGTATAATTGCGGTTGTTTGAAGTATTGCTTTCTGAGATACCATTGATTAAATTATTGATAATACTATTAACATATTCAATATCTTCATTATAAATGAAGTCCCACTCATAAAATTTTTTCCCTATGACTTCCGCCGCAGACCAACCGAATATTCTTTCCGCTTCTTTAGACCACCAAGATATGCGAAAATTGCGATCCCACTCTACGACTGCCAGCGGTGAATTTTCGACATGGAAAGTGAGTTTTTGCAGAGCATTTCGGAGTGCAGATTCTGCCTTTAAGCGGTGAGCGTGTTCCCTAGCTTCGTTGAGAGCGCGACGTACCGATGGGCCAAGCCTTCCTAACCGTTGTTTCAGCACATAGTCTGTAGCGCCGTTTTTGAGAGTTTCGATCGCCAGTTCCTCACCCAGAGTAGCAGATACAAAGATGAATGGCACTTGCGGATATGTAGTGCGAGCAATTTCCAAAGCGGAAATTCCATCAAACGCTGGGAGGGCGTAGTCTGCCAGAATCAGATCGAAAGTGTTTTTTTCCAGCGCCGCCACAAAGTCACCCCGCGTTTCTACGCGCACCAAATCGCAATCAATACCAGCATCCTTAAGATTGGTATAAATTAGTTCTGCATCTAGCAGACTATCTTCTAGCAGGAGAATACGCAGTACTTTCACGAGACACCAACCTATCGTCAAGCTCTTAATTGCTGAACATTGGATACGGGAGGCATGGAACCGGGTGGCGGCTGATTTACCACAGCCCAGAAAAGCCCTACTTCTTTAATAACGTTAACAAATTCTGCAAAGTTTACCGGCTTTACTACATAAGCATTTACTCCCAAATCGTAGCTTTTGAGCAAATCTTTTTCCTCGCGGGAAGAAGTTAGCATCACGATCAGTATTTTTTTCAAAGTCGCATCGGACTTTAACTGTGTTAGTACTTCCAATCCGTCCACCTTGGGCAATTTCAAATCCAGCAACACCACGACAGGATTGCCTTCCAAACGCAGTTTAAAAATTCCCCGTCGATAAAGATAATCGAGCGCTTCCTCACCATCGCGCACCACGATTACTTCGTTAGCTAAATGATTTTCAGCTAGGGCTGCCAAGGTTAGTTCTACATCTTGCGGGCTGTCTTCAACTAGGAGAATTCGCTTTAATTCCATTCAGCCTCCTGTGCTGTCAGATTTGGCAAGGAAAAATAGAAGGTCGCACCTCGATCTGGTGTACCTTCCGCCCAAGTTTGTCCTCGATGACGATGGATAATTCGACGGACATTGGCCAATCCGATGCCAGTTCCCTGGAACTCTTCCTCACTGTGCAAGCGTTGAAACACACCGAAAAGTTTCTGTACGTAACGCATATCGAACCCTACACCATTATCGCGGACAAAGAACACAACTTCATTTTCTTTGCTGGTGCTGCCAATGGCAATCTCGGCTTGCGAGCGTGTCTGGGTATATTTAACTGCATTGCCGATCAGATTCTGTAAAACTAGGCGTATCATGGAAAGGTCGCCTTGTACTGCTGGTAATTCCTCAATTTGCCAAACTACAGTACGTCCGTTGGTTTCCATTTCTATATCGCGTTTAACTTCTCTAATTAATTGATTCATATCAATTAAGGTGTAGCGCATTTCCGTGCGCCCCATACGGGAAAATGCCAACAAGTCATCTACGAGGATTCCCGCTTTTTTTGACGTTTCTGCGATAGTTTTGAGATAGCGCTGGCTGGTTTCATCTATAGTTCCTGTGGAGTTAACCCGTTTCAGCAGCAGCTCTACAAAACCGCTAATATGACGCAGCGGCGCACGCAAATCGTGCGAGACAGAATAGGAGAAAGATTCCAGTTCGCTGTTAGTTGCTTCCAGTTGTGCGGTACGCTCCTTTACTCTTTGTTCCAAATTTTCTGTGAGTTGTTTGATTTCGGCTTCTGCTTGTTTGCGATCGGTCACGTCTGCGATCGTCAGCAGCGTACCCAAAAACTCACCTTTTTCGCTCACAATCGTATTAGTGGAGACAATCGCCCATAGTTGGGTACTATCTTTGCGGCGAAAACAAATGTCCTGTTGTTGTGTGCGATCTTGTTTAGATAGCCACTCCTTCTCCTGTGCTTCCAGCCGGGATTCTTTTTCCATAAACTCCAACACAGGGCGATCGAGTATTTCCTCTACCCTGTAGTCCAACATTTCCGCCATACGCCCATTAACGTAGTCTATTCGTCCTTCCCGATTTATTGTGCAAATGCCTTCGTTGGCAGTATCTACCAAACGACGATACCGTTCCTCGCTTGCTTGTAGCTTCATCAAGTTTATGAAGAGCCGCCAATTAGCCGTTTGTAGCGCATTACACAACGCGCTAAACAGTATCCCTTGCGTTACAAACAATAGCAGTCGGGCGCTGTCGCTCGCATCCAGAGTCAAGGGAGAGATGGGATGTAAAAAGAAAAAAGTGCTAAGTACCGCCGACAACAAGGTAGCTAACAATCCTGGCCCCATGCCACCGTACCAGGCGCTTACCATTACAGCTCCAAAGAACAGTATGAAAGGCGTCTTTTTCATGGCTATCCAGGGGTCTAGCAGCAGCATCAGCAGCAGCGCCACCCCAACAGCCAGCACTGCCACCCCGTAGCGCTGAATCTGAGATCGTGTTAGATTTGACATGAATTTCTCTGATTGAAATAATCTACCCACCTTTAACGAAACTTTTTTTACCTTAAGGTGGATGAATTGTATTCGGCATTAACCCTACGGCTTATATTTTAATTATTTCTTAAGATGTATCTGTTCCCAGATCTGGAATATTGTTGAAAATATTTTGGTTTATTAGGGATAACGTGATAAGATTAGAAGTTTTTTTTGATTCGCGATGACCTACCAGCTAACTGCGATCGGTAGCCTTATTAGAATAATTATTACCAAACTAAGCGGAAGAGAATCGGTGCGATGGAAACTAATTGAAAGGACTGTTTCCGCTCACTAATTATTGACGATGTACGAGAGCGATCGCTCAAATCGCGCACGCATATCTGTTGAGTCGATCGGGAAGTCGTGCTTCAAGCTAACCGACATCTAATTTTTATATGTCCCATCTAGGGGAAAACCGTTAATCTCTAGTGTTGTAGCTTTGGAGAAGATCGATCGCACCCACACAGGCGCTACAGTTGTGCTGCCCATATCCAAGTTGCTGCCACCAATCCCCAGACAGCGTTAAAGCAAATTACCAAAAAGGGTACGGTAACTCCTAATTGTAAGCCCAGCAAACCTTTGCCGCTGGCAGGGAAAAACAAAAATAGTTGCGCCAGTATGGGGCCAAGTGACACCAACAAGCCTCGCAGAATTAGCGATCGCCTTGGATTACCTGTAATCCCGATTGGGAAAAAAAATAGCAATCCCCAAATTGCTCCCCAAGTTATCCTTTGATACAACCAAGGTGGCGTCAGATCTGGTGCAAGAGATGCTCCCAATAGAGCGGTTAGTTTGGTAGCTCCCGATAACCATACCACCAAACTATTTACCAATGCTCCGATTGCACCTGCACTTAAATATAGAGATACTTTTTTGATCCGATTCATATTCATTTGCCTCCTGTTTCTAGGTTGTAAGTAGGTTCAAACCTAACTACCATAACTTTGATTTGGTGGGAAAGTATGTCAAAATACCCTTGATCTGGCGCGACGCGCCATCTAAGTGCATTTAAGTGCATCTAACCTAACAAGTCAGATGGTGAGTAAAAAATCAGAACAAAACTTGCTTACGCCATCGCCAGCCAATGAAGACCACCCCCTCAAAACCTTTGGATGGGATGTGCGTAAGCCTATGTGGTCGCTGGCGCTCCTGCTGATGGGTTTTACCTTATACTCAGGCACCTTATTCGCAGGAATCTTTGTTGGCCCAGAATACAGCGTTTGGACGGATCTGCTGGGATCGATCGCGATCGGTAACTCGATCTTGGGTATCTATGCTGCCGCACTCGCTTACATTGCTGCCAAAAGCGGACTCAGCACGGCGCTGATGGCAAGGTTTAGTTTCGGCAAGGTCGGTTCTCAGTGGGTTGAGTTTATGCTGAGTTTCACGCAAATTGGCTGGTATGTGTGGGGTTCAGCTATAATTGCTCAGTTGCTAAATAAATTGCTGGGTGTACCCATTTTCTTAAATTGGTTAACTATTTTAGTTTGTACTTATTTGTTTTGCATTACCGCTTATATTGGCTATCGAGTCATGGATTGGCTCAGCCGTATTGCCGTCTCTACAGCACTTTTCGCTATGTTCTGGAGTGTGGCGATCGTCATGACTAAAGTCGGCGGGATGGAAAGTTTACAAGTACTCGCACCGGCAAGACAATTAGCATACGGTCAGATATTAACCTTCGTTATCGGTCTGTTTATTGCAGGTGCTACTCAAATTTATCATAATCCTGATTTCCCTAAAATACGAATTCAAGATGTAATCATCGTTATAGTGGCATTCTTCTTTGCGAATGGGTTTCTAATGCTGTGCGGTGCTTTTAATGCGCTGTTTTACAACAATGTCGATATTGTGCAGGTGATCGGCAATCAGGAATTGCTATTTGCAGGTTTGCTGCTGTTGTTTGTCAATATGTGGACAACACAAGATAACGCGATCGCTGCTTTCTCCGCAATAAGTACTGAGGTATTTCACAAAAATAAGCGAATGGCTTTTTTTGTGGGTAGTGCAATATTAGCGCTGCTGCTATCTTTGGGAGGCATATACAAAATGCTGATTCCTTATCTGATTTGGCTGGGAACTTTTATTCCACCCATCGGCGGCGTGATTGTGTCCGATTACTGGCTAGTTCATCAAGGCAAGTTTCCCGACCCAGAAAAAGCGCGATCGGCATTTAATTGGGCGGGGATTTCTGCTTACGGGGTAGCAAGTGCGATCGCGCTCTTCTCCCCCGGCATTAAACCTATCAACGGCATCGTCGCCGCCATAATCATTCACTTTTTAGCTAGCAAAATCATCGCTTATTTATCATCTTGAAATTCTTCATCCCCTATGCCAGATTCCCCATCCCTCATCCCCAATCGCCAAATAGCTGAATATGTCGATCGCATGGCAGAGTTAATCGATTTGCCCATCGATCCGGAATACAAACCGGGTATAATCGCCAACATGACTAGAATTGCCCAAGTTGCCCAACTGGTCAACGAATTTCCCCTGCCCGATGAAATCGAAGCCGCTACAATATTTACACCATGATCCAAGCCTATCCCGATGCCATTCAAATTGCCTCTGTAGTCCGAGAACAGGAAGTTTCCGCCAAATCGATCGTTGCAGCTGCATTAAGTCGAATTGCCGATGGCAATCAGAGGTTGAATTGTTTTACTACTGTGATGGCAGATAGCGCCTTGGCAGATGCAGAAGCAATCGATCGTCAAATTGCGGAAGGCAAAGACCCAGGTATATTGGCAGGTGTGCCGATCGCAGTTAAAGATTTATTGGATATCGCCGGTATAACTACTTTGGCAGGGTC
>NZ_JACJUP010000199.1:0-7905 GCF_014748295.1 Planktothrix sp. FACHB-1355
GTAAACCAAACATCTGGAGGTATGAGATCGTGAGCGTCATTGCGTCCGTTGTTGTGGCTCAAGTGAATCTCTCCTACTTCTTTTGAGTTTAGCATTGACAAGCAAGTTTGTTTTGTGAGTTCTCGGTCGCCTGCAAACCAGATTAGCACATGAGAAACATCTACCAACAAGGGACGATCGACTAGAGTTTCCCAACTCGAACACCAATATTCTGGAGACGGCATAACTTCTACATAAACGGGAACTTGCAAAGTTTTTTCAAGTTGGGATAAAGCAGTTTCTAACTCTTGTCTGCTGCATTCGCGCTGAAGCGGCGGATGAATTGAGACGGCGCGAACATCATGATTGGCGATGAAATCTGAGTAAGTTTTCCAGGTTTTCTGATGCAACAAACTAAGGCGCGATCGCACACCGTCTTTGTAAAGGCAGGAATCGTGCAAAATCAGCGGTATTCCTGAGTAATCAAAATCCACAGAGCAAGTGCTGCCTATTGCTAATTCTAAATAATCCAGCTTCATCCGTTCGCGGAGTTTCTCAAAAATTTCTAGGCACTCGGCGTGCGATCGCATTCCAATTGCTGTAATACTGAGTCCTAGCATTATAGATTTCCTTGATGTTTGAAATACGCTTTGTGGCTGAAAATCTCTTCGTGGACGAAGGCAAGCCGACGACCAAAACCAATCCATTGCCAAAGTTCATTAAGTATTTCTGAGTTTTTGTCATTTTGAAACTTTTGAAACACTCTATTTTCAAATTGCCATTCTTGCTCGTCCTCTTGCCGGACTAAAGTGACTCGAGTCTCTGCACACCACTCATTTATATCGATGTTTGCATTTTTTCCCAAATCATCCCATAACTTTAACAGTAATTCTTTTTTTTTGCTCTCTTCAAGAGTGTTAATCAATCTTTCTAGACAAGTTTCACGCTCTTCATTAGCTTGACAAAAGAAAGATAAATTTTTGGTTACACACCATTGATTGAGATCGAAATTGTCAATATTATTGCCAGACCACTTTTCCCTGTATAATCCAGAAACATCTATTTCCAACAATCTCACTTTATGGAACAGTTCTGCTTCCACTTCAGCAGTTTCTCTCAAAAAATGGCGTGATACGAATTGAGGATCGAGGTAACGATCGTCTGCATAGAATTCACTTATATAATCATTGATGTAGTACCAGTCGTCTCCGTAATAGATTGCTGATTGGTAAACGCTGTAAAGGCGATCGCCTTCATTCAACAAAACCCCTTTGGCAATGGCTTGTTGAGCTTTGGCAGAAGATAAACCTTGCAATAATTTATAAGCATTAGCTCTAACAAGCAGCGCCTCATCGTTCATTGCTTCTATCAATAAATTTATACCTGCATCTCCATATTTGAGCGCATCCAAAAGAACTGCTATTCTTTGCTCGACAATGGGAGTGGCAAAACGTCGCCGCCATCCTTCTATTCCTCCTAAAACTACGCCTCCCACTGGCGGTGGAGTTTGTCCTCCCAAAACGGCATCGAAGTTTTTTGGTTGATTAGAATTTTCTGCCATCGCGTAATTCTCTCAGCCATACTGCATAAGTTTATCATTAGCTGCGATCGCTATCATCAGAGATTTCCTTGAGGTTGTAAATACGCTTTTTTGTTGATGATATCTTCATGGACAAAAGCCAACCGACGATTAAAGCCAATCAATTCCCAAAGTTGTCCAAGTAATTCCAAGTTTTTCTCATTTTGTAGCGTTTGTAAAACTCTTGTTTCAAATTGAAATTCTTCCTCGTCATCTTGGCAGGTTAAAGGAACGTTATTAGCTGCACACCATTCATTAATATTAAAATTCTCAATAGGGTTGGGATAGTCTCGCCAAATATCGGAAATATTCACTTCCAGCATTCTCACTGCATGAAATAGTACAGCTTCAGCTTCGGCACTTTCTTTGAAAAGATGACGCGAGATTAATTTTGGTTCGCAGTCATCGTAATATTTAAACATTCCATCTTCTGGATTCGTGATGTAGTATAAATTTTTATCACTGCGATCGATACCTGGCTTGTAAAGCGGATATTCTTTCTGGTAATATTGATTAATTGAATCTGTGATATAATACCAATCATCGCCGTAAGAAATATCTGACTTGTAAACGCTGTAAATCCTGTCGCCTATGTTTAAGGGTATCCCTCTGGCGATCGCTTTTTTAGCTTTAGCAGCAGATACATTTTGCAAAAGTTTATAAGCAGTAACTCTAACGATTATTTCTCGCTCGTTCATTGCCTCTACTAACAAATCTATGCCTGCATCTCCATAATTGAGCGCATCAGAAAGAGCTGCTACTCGTTCTTCGACAATAGAAGCAGCGAAACGTCGGCGCAATCCTTCCATTCCTCCCAAAACTACACCTCCCACTGGTGGTGGAGTCTGTCCTCCCAATACAGCATCGAAATCTCTTGGTCGATCGCTATTTTTTGCCATAATTTAATCTCCTATCCAATAAAGTATGACATTTTCCCTTGAAGCTTCTCTTTTTCAAGTTTGTATAGAAAACTCTTGTGGGTCTATTCCCCAATTCACCCATTTAATCGCTTCTCTTGCCGATCGCATATTCGGCGGTACTCGCAAAGCGTGAATGTATCCCGTACTCGGACAAGTCATTTTTAACATATAAATTTGCTCTATATCTACATCATTATCAATTTTTAACAATGTATATTCTTGCCAATTGTCTAATTCTACTGGTTGCAATTCCTGACAAATTCTCGCATATCCAATTCCCTGAATTAGCACTCGCCTCAACTCAGCATTTTTCTCAGATAAAAGCCATTCAGCTTGCCATCGATCCGGATGCACTTTGCCGTATTCTTCAGGTAAGATAATACCATGATAAGCGTAGATGCTGAAACCATCGGCATATTGAATAGCAGCTGAACCTTCGGCGTGCAGGCGTTGTTGATTATCGAAGGAAAGAATGCGGGGGCGATCGCACACTAGAAAAAGATTTTCTAATGGAAACACCCAGTTACATTCTTTAACTAGCGATTGAAATAGAAGCCATTTTTCTCGATCGCCATCGCAGTTCAATGCGGAAAAACAAAAATCAACAAAAGCAGCCCGACTGTTCCACGAATTCAAATTCCACAGACGCATAGCACCGTGATAAAAGTGATTGTGAATTAATCCAGACAGCATTCGATCGGCTGCATCTTCTAAACTATATAAAGGCACTTCAACTTCTAAATCGATATTTGCTTGAAAGATTTTTTTTAGTTTGCTTCCCATATATTCTATCATTTTTCGCACCAGATGTTCTTCCACTTGCTCCCAAACTCGACGTTCTGTTTGTTCGACCAACAATATTTCCAGTTCTTCGCACAGTTCATCTCCTATTTGTTCCTTCAGTTGCTGCCACAGATAACTTCTCCAAGAAACTTTTTCTGCTTGCGTGTTATAAGGGTCTTTCCAATATAAAGCCCACAGTTTTGTTTCCAGTTTCTCCCATAAATTCAATTCACTGTTATCTCTGATGGCAAGACTACTCGACCAGAAACTTGAATCAAATTCTTCTGTTGTTGTATTTTTCAATTGCTCGCCTATAAATGACGCGATATAACTCAAAGCTGCGAAAGGGCTATCGAAAAAAATAATTTTTGGTTTTGGTTTTTTATTACGAATTAAACGATAAGCGTTCTCCAGCGCTATTGTTGCTTTTATTCTATCTATTGGCTTAATAGAAAGGGCAATTCGTTCCCATTTTTCCTGATAAACCGAAATCAGATATTCTTGTTCTGGAGTAAGTTTTTTTACCATAGCTATTAGTTAAGTGCTTACTTGTTAAGATTAACACAGCGAAGCGGTCAGTTAAATAAATCTTCCTTGGGCTAGAGGATTGTTAGCAAATATCAATAATTGTCAAGAATTTTAAAGCTATTTCTTAGACAAGTGAGAACTGATATAGGCTGTTTAATAGCGCCTTATTTTGGATTTTAATTTAAAAGTAAGATAGCCAAAACAAAATTAATGGCTCATCATCCTCACACATTGAGAATTAGTTATGGAAAGCACCTTGGAATTGAAGGTTCAAGAGCGATCGATCTGGATAGGATCTGGCCGCGTCGATCTAGAAGGTAACTTGAGCGTACCCGAAGGAGCGCGTGCGATTGTGCTATTTGCCCACGGTAGCGGTAGCAGCAGGCACAGTCCTCGCAATCGTTCTGTTGCACAAGAGCTAAATCAGGCCGGATTTGCGACATTACTGTTCGATTTGCTGACCGCAGATGAAGAACAAACAGATAAGCAGAAGCGACTATTGCGCTTCAACATCAACTTTTTAGCGGAACGGCTAATTGATGCCACCGAATGGGTTGCACAAAACCTTGAGACTCACAAGCTCAAAATCGGTTACTTCGGTGCCAGCACTGGTGCGGGTGCCGCATTGGTGGCAGCCGCAGAACTCCCGGAAGCTATTGGCGCGGTTGTTTCTCGCAGCGGACGCCCCGATATGGCTGAATCCTCCCTGCCAAAAGTGCAAGCACCGACGCTGCTAATCGTAGGCGGAAACGACACTCAAGTAATTGAGATGAACGAGAAGGCGCTGCCACAGCTGCAAGTGGAAAAGAAACTGGAAATCGTTCCCGGAGCAACCCATCTATTTGAGGAACCGGGTGCTTTGGAAGAGGTGGTGCGCGTCGCACATGATTGGTTTGTGCAATACCTCAAATAAACAAATGAGTCCGCTCTCCCCGATGCACAAAACGGATGGCACGGATGTACGGATTTATACGGAACCCCGGTTGATTGCTCCCCTTTGAAATTTGAGCCGGAACATTGTAGAGACGTTTCATGAAACGTCTTTACAACCAAAAATGTTAGTTGCCTTGATAGCAATTATTCTGTAATCTAAAAAAATAACTTATTTCGAGAAAATTTGATGTGAGAATTCTGCTGGTAGAAGACGATGAGTGTCTGGCGGAAGGACTTGAGAAAGCTCTGACAAGTCAGCATTATTTAGTCGAAGTTGCTAATGACGGTCAGGTGGCTTGGGAGTTGGCAGAATCGATAAACTACGATTTGATTTTGCTGGATTTAATGCTACCTAAGCTGGATGGTATTAGTTTTTGCAAACGGCGACGGCAACAGGGCGATCGCACGCCCATTTTACTACTCACGGCACAAGAGGCGATTACCAGCAAAGTCGCGGCATTAGATGCAGGGGCAGATGATTATATTGTCAAGCCTTTCAATATGGAAGAGTTATTGGCTAGAATGCGAGCTTTGCTGCGACGAGGCAGTGCGATCGCTTTGCCAGTACTGGAGTGGGGTTCCCTGCGTCTTGACCCCAGCAACTGCGAGGTGACATACGCAGGTCAGCACTTGCATCTTACTGCCAAAGAGTACGGCCTATTGGAGCTATTTTTACGTAACAATCACCGCATTTTCAGCCAAAGTGCTATACTAGATCATCTGTGGTCTTTTGATGAACCTCCCACAGAAAATGCCGTCAGAGCGCACATAAAGTGTTTGCGATCGAAACTCAAAAAAGCAGGCGCACCCGAATTAATAGAGACAATCTACGGATTGGGATATCGGCTCAAATCAACAGAAGAGGATAAAGAGGAAAAGAGCGAAAAAGCAGGTATTTATTATCAAGTAAATGCTGGCGATCGCACCGAGGAAACAAGAGGAAAAAGAGAAAAAATTTCATCTTATTTAACAGCCAAGAAGCAACCATTAACAATCGCCAACAAATTAACCGAAATTTGGGATAAAAATAAACATAAATACAGGGATCGCATTGGGGTCATAGAAGAAGCTGTAACTGCTCTGGTAGAAAATAATTTCACAGAAGAATTGCGTGTCCGAGCAGAGCGGCAAGCTCACACATTGGCAGGGTCGTTAGGCAGTTTTGGCTTTGAGCGAGCTGACAGCCTTTCTCGTGCGATCGAACAAATATTTCAAGATCAAGAAAACCTGCCGCAGACCGAAATACAGCAACTGCAAAAATTAATTGTGCAGCTGCGCCAGGAATTGCAATTCAGTCAAGATGAGGATAAAACAGCAGAGGAACAGAGGAGCAGAAAAGTAGAAAAGCAGACGAATCTTTTAACTAAAAATTCAAAACTAAAAATTCAAAACTTCCTCAGTTTCCCATCGGCGCGACTGTTAATTGTTGATGACGATGCGGATTTAGCCGAGCTTTTAATTTCAGAAGCAAAAGGTAGGGGAATAGAGGCACAAATTGCCACAAATTTAGCCAAAGCGAGGGAAATAATAGCTCAAGCCCCACCGGATGCTGTGCTGCTGGATCTTTCTTTTCCCGACACCCAGGAAAACGGTTTTGAACTGTTAGTAGAACTGAGTAAATATCAGCCGCTACTGCCTGTACTGGTATTTACCGCTACCGATAATTTAGCCGATCGCGTTAAAGTCGCTCGTTTGGGGGGACGGGGCTTTTTACACAAGTCAGTATCTCCGTCTCAGGTAATAGATGTTTTAGCCGAACTCTTGCAACAACCCTCTACACCGGAAGCAAAACTGCTGATTGTAGACGATGACCCTCAGTTGCTAGATTTTTTGCGTACCTTACTGGAACCTTGGGGATTTCAGCTCACCCTACTGGATGACCCAAAACAATTTTGGGATGGCTTGGCGCAATCTGCACCCGATTTGCTCATTCTGGATGTAGAAATGCCAGAGTTTAACGGCATCGATTTGTGCCAAGTTGTACGCAATGATGCTTACTGGAACGATTTACCGGTGCTGTTTTTATCTGCTCGCACGGATGCCGAAACTATACATCGGGTGTTTGCAGCCGGTGCGGATGACTACGTGAGTAAGCCAATTGTAGGGCCAGAGCTAGTCGCCCGCGTCCTGAACCGACTGGAGAGGACAAAAATTCTACGCAAACTACGAAAATTAGTTAACAGCCAGTAGTTAATACTCAATAGACACATACCCTATGCCCCAAAATGTACTATTCCAAGTGAAAGATTGCGGACGGGGTATTCCTGCTGAAAAACTGGAAACTATTTTCGAGCGCTTTCACCAGGTTGATGTCTCCGATTCGCGCAAAAAAGGCGGGACGGGGTTGGGTTTAGCGATTTGTCGCAGCATTGTGCAACAGCACGGTGGATCGATCTGGGTTGAGAGTACTCTAGGTGAAGGCAGCTGTTTTTACTTCACTTTACCGATTGCAGTAAGGGACGAAAACAACTATGACAACCAAGCGAATCTTAGTCATTGATGATGAAGATGGTGTGCGAGAAATTATCCAATTTTCTCTGGAAGCGGGAGGAGGTTGGGAAGTTTTGGCTGCCGCTTGCGGTAGCGAGGGATTGGCTTTAGCTGAAGCCGAACAACCCGATGCTATTATTTTAGATGTGATGATGCCGGATATGGATGGGCCTACGACTTTCGGGCATTTGCAAGCAAGCGATCGCACCAAACACATCCCCACTATTCTACTAACTGCCAAAGCAAAAATTAGCGAACAAAAGCAGTTTATCAACTTGGGCGTAGCCGGAGTCATCACTAAGCCTTTTGGAGTTCGCGATTTAGTTAATCAGATCCGAAATATTTTGAATTGGCAAGATTAACGGGTATTTCTTGAGTGCTGAGTGCTAAGCCGGTTGCCATACTACCTTGTGAACGCAACTCGGTACGAGCCTTGTTTGCGACTTATTGCTATCATCGATAAATTCCGTATTTCTTGCCAATAACATCAATAAATTTTAACTTCACAAAATCTTCACATTTAGATTATAACTTAAAGCTATAGCCAGAAAGCGCTCAAGGAGAAAGCAGCGATCGTGTGTGCATCCAGTATTTATCAACTCGATATTGAATTAGCAATCGATGTTTTCAAAACAAAAAATCTAGCCATGCTAATTGCTCTGAAAAACTTTCTTACTGTTTTACCGAATCCTA
>NZ_JACJUP010000002.1:0-54511 GCF_014748295.1 Planktothrix sp. FACHB-1355
CTGCTGCTCGACGGCTGGTCGGTTCCGATTCTGCTGCGCGAGGTTTTTCTCTGTTATGAAAGCTTTTGTCGCGGCGACGGCGTCCCCTCGCTGCCTGCCGCGCGTCCGTTTCGCGATTACATCGGCTGGCTCGAGCGGCAGGATTTGCAGGAGGCGGAAAGCTACTGGCGCGAAACGCTCGGCGGCACGAGCGGGGCGACCGTGCTGGCGAAGAGAAACGGTGCGGCGGGTGCGGGCGCGGTGCGCAGCGCGGAGGAGCGCGTGCGGCTGACGAAGCAGCGGAGCGAGCAGGTGAGGGCGTTCGGGCAGCGCGAGAAGGTGACGGTCAACACGATCGTTCAGGGGGCGTGGGCGCTGGTGCTGAGCGGGATCAGCCAGGAGCGCGAGGTGCTGTTCGGGGCGACGGTGAGCGGGCGACCGGCGGAATTGGCGGGAGCAGGGGAGATGGTCGGTCTGTTCATCAACACGCTGCCGGTGCGGGTCAGGGTGCGTGCGGGAGAGGAACGCGGAAGATGGCTGCGGGAATTGCAGAGCGAGCAGATCAAAAGTCGGGAATTCGAATACAGTCCGCTTTGGAGAATCCGGCAATGGGCGGGACTGGGTGCGGACAGGCAGCTGTTCGAAAGCATCCTCGTTTTTGAAAACTACCCGATCGAAGAAGTTGTTTCCGAGACCGGAAAAGCTCTGAAAGTTTCGAAATTCATGTATCTCGATCCGCCGCAGTCGGAGCTTTTGCTGATGGTCGTTCCGGGAAATGAGATTTTGTTCCGTTTATTGTATTCGCCCGCTATTTACACACCGGAGACGGTGCGCGGGCTGTTGACGAATCTGGAAAGCGCTCTGTTTTCGCTTGTCGAGGAGGGGCGGGCGAGGCTCGGTGAAATCGGTTTCGTACGCGAGAACATCCGGACATATAAACCCGACGAGGAAATCGAAAAATCATTGTTCCACGACGAATTCGCCTTTTAGCAGCGTTTTGCCGGCGGCGGGAAAATCCTCGCCTCGTTAATGAAAAAATAAAACGTTCATATCAGAGAGGTTTCATCAGGCGGAAATCCGATAAAGCGATTTGGCGAATCCGATCGCGGGCTGACGAAATTCTAACGTAAAAAGCTATTTGAGAATTTGATTATGGAGTTGACAAACCAGGAGACAGAAACCGATGAAAAATTTTGGAAAAATTGAAAAGAGTTTATTTACGATCTTCGTTTTGGTGCTGCTTTTAGCCGGGGTCTCGCAAAGCAAGGGCGCTTCGATGGAAGTCCATCATCAGGTTTCCGTAAAAAGCCTCGGCGAGCAATTGTTTCACGTCGAAACGAGAATCAAAAACGTTTCGGGGAAAACCCTGAAAATTTTATTCCCGATGTATCGTCCCGGGGTCTTTACGACCGCCTTTTACTTTAAGAACGTCGGCAACATCAGCATTACAAATGCCGCCGGTGCAAGATTGAAACATTCAATGCCTCAGCGGCAGGTTTTTATCGTCGAAACGAACGGTGAAAAGGAAGTTCGTTTACAGTTCGATTACCGGGCGAACATTCTTTCGGGAAATGAGGCTTACCTTGATAACGACATCGGTTTTTTTACCGGCATGCACTTTTTCGTGATGGTCAACGACCAGCGAAAGATAAAAAGCCGCGTGCGCTTCGATCTGCCGACCGACTGGCGGGTCATTACGACGCTCAAGGACACGGAGAACCCGTTCGAATTTACGGCTGACAATTATGATGAGGTCGCCGATGCGCAAACCATGGTCGGGAAATACGATCTCGAACAATTCGAAATTCAGGGGAAACCGCATTATCTGGCAATTTCCCCGGTCGGCTGGTACACCAAACAGCAAAAGGACGAATATATTGCCAAACTGAAGGGCATTGCCCAGGTGCAGATCGATATTTTTCAGGAAATTCCTTACGAAAAATACAACTTTTTATATATTTTCAAGGAAAGACTGCAGGGTTTTACGCCCGATTACCTGCCTGAAATTCAGTCGTCCAGCTCGCATCTGCACATTGTTCGCCCGACGCCTGATTTAACGAGTCCGCCGCGACTGCTTGCCTCGGCGATCCACAACTATTTCCACGCCTGGAACCTGATGAGGATGAGACCGGTCGAATACTGGAACTGGGATTATACGCAAAATGTCGATACCCGAATGCTTTGGCTTGCCGAAGGAATCACCCGTTACTACATGACGGTGACCCGGCTGCGTTCCAGGAACGGCGGGCGGGAAGACTTTATGATGCGGCTCAACGAATCGGTCAACTCGATCGAACCGAATATTTCGAAAACCGTTCTGACGCCGTCGGACGCCTCGATCCTGTCGGCGGTTCGTTATCTGGGCTTGCTCGAGACCGATTATTCGTTTGTGCTCGGCGGGCATATTATCGGAGTTTTGCTCGATTTGCAGATTCGACACGATACCGACAGCCGCTACACGCTCGACGATGCGATGCGCGGGCTTTATCAGGAAACCTATAAAAAAGGGCGCGGGTATTCGCAGGACGATTTTCGAAAAGTGATCGAACGGCTGACCCAAAAAAGTTACGTCGAATTTTTTAATAAATATATCGACGGAACCGACCCGTTTCCTTATGAAAGAGTCCTCGGATACGCGGGCTATCGCGTTCAAAAAACGTTTCGCGAGCGTCCGACGCTCGGCATCACGCTCGAACCGACGCCCGCCGGAACGACGGTCACCAAAGTCGGTATGAATTCGTTAGGCGAAAGCGCCGGTTTGCAGCGCGGCGACGTCATCCTGAACTTCGGACGGCTCGACGTAGCGAAAAACGGTCTCGCCGGCGCGGGCGAGGTCGTGCGGGAAAATCTGAATCAATCGATCGTCATCCGCGTCAAACGCAACGGCGAGGAAAAAGACCTGACCATGAATATTAAAAACGTCCGCGAGGATATTTATTCGGTCGTCGAGGTGGAAAATCCGACTCCCGAACAGCTGAAGCTTCGCGACGCCTGGCTGAAACAATAAGCCGCCGGAGACGTTTCGGGCATCGACCAAATTACCAAAATAAAGGATGTTGTGAAGAAAATTTCATATTCGATAATTCCGGAAGAAAGCCGGATGGGGTTCGAAAGAAGGGGGAAAAATGAAAAAAAACGTGCTAATTCTGTTTTCAAATCTGATCCTGATTTGTCTGCTTTTCAACTTAACGGTAAAGATTTCGGCGATGGAGGGTTTTTGGGAACCGGGTTCGATTCCCGACGAAATAAAAAACCGGTTCAAGCTTGACGACGGCGGAATCGAGCGGATCAAAAAATCCACGGTGCGTTTAAATAGCGGGGGAACCGGCGTTTTCGTATCTCCGAACGGACTGGTGCTGACCAATCAGCATACGGTTATCGATTACGTACAAAAGCTGGTCACCAGCCAAAAAAATTATATCCGCGACGGTTATCAGGCAGGCGATCAAACGCAGGAACTGAAGCTGCCGGAGGCGACGATTTCGGTTATGGAATTGCAGAAGGACGTCACCGAAACGATAAACAGCAATCTCAAACCCGACATGCCGCCGCACATCGTGCGGAACACGATAATCAGCCAAAGCCGCCAGATTGCCGCCAAAACAAAGCAGGAAACCGGTTTGGAAACGGAAGTTTTATCGACCTTTAACGGAACGAAACACACGCTTTACGGTTATAAAACTTTCAGGGATGTCAGATTGGTCATGCTGCCGGAAAAATCGATCGCGCAATTCGGGGGCGACCGCGAAAATTACACTTTTCCGCGCTACTGGCTCGATATGAGTTTCCTGCGGGTTTACGAAAACGACCGACCGGTGCAGGGAAATGAGTTCATTAAATTTTCGAAAACCGATCTGAGACCGAACGAAAATCTGGTGGTCGCCGGATTTCCGATCTCGTCCGAAAGAAATCTGGGGTCGTTCCAGCTCGAATTTTTGCAGAATACGGAGCTTCCGCTGGTCAGCACCCGTTTGAAAACCCAAATGGCGGCACTCGTCGAATACGGCAAAACGGGAGCCGAACAGCAAGCGGAAGTTCAAAGCCGGCTTTTTGAACTCGAAAACACGATCAAAGCCCTCGAAGGTCGAACGGCGCAGATGAAAAGGAACAATCTGACGGCGAAAACGAAAAAAAACGAACAGGATTTATTGAACAAATTGAAGAACGAGGCGGAATATCCAGGACACGCCGCCGCACTGCAAAAACTTGAGGGTATTTATACGCAAAGAGCCGAGTACGAAGCCGAAAGAAGATTTCTCGACGATGGCTGGGGGCTGGATACCGTGTTTTTCAGGGCGGCGCGGGAACATATTCGTTGGGCGACGGAAAAGTCCAAACCCGAAAGCGAAAGGCTGCCGGGGTTTAACGACGATTTGTTGAACCGGCTCGAAACCATTATGAAAACGACGGTTCCGCGACGCGAGGCGAACGAAGCGGCGAAACTTGAAAATTCACTGAAACTAATGCAGCGCGTGCTCGGTGATAATCATCGGACGGTCGTCAGAATTCTCGAAAACCGAACGCCCGGGGAACGCGCCGCCGAGTTGTTGAAAACCGAACTCGATTCGGCGAAGTTCAGAACGGAATTGATCGAAAAGGGCAAAAGCGGACTGGACGAATCCACCGACCCGATGGTTGCGCTGATGCGTTGGGTCGATCAACGGGCGCTTGAAATTCGCGAAAAACACCAGACCGTTTTCGTTTTGCCCGAAGCGGAAAATTATCAAAAATTCGTTAATTCGATCTATCAATACGGAATAAATAAAAAATACCCGGACGCGAATTTCTCGCTCCGATTCAGCTTCGGGAAAAATGCGGGGTATACGGAAAACGGAAAAAGCCTGGCACCGGAAACTACTTTCAGCGGTTTTTACAAAATGGCGAAACAAAACAATTACGCCGGAAATTACGAAATTTCGGATCTCTGGAAAACCAACAACCGGAAAATCGTCGGAAAAACCGCCTTTAATTTCGTGCTGACCAACGACGCGCTCGGAGGAAACAGCGGCTCGCCGGTGCTCAATACGAATGGCGAGTTGGTCGGGCTGCTTTTCGATTCCAATATGCCTTCGCTGTTATGGAAATATCAATACGACGAAACCGAGGGCAGAGCCATTGCGGTCGATGGCAGAGCCATCAGATTGGCGCTCAGGCTTTATCGCGCGGATTACGTTTCAAAAGAATTGGAGTTCGACAAATAGCGGCTGTCTTGACCGCCAAGCCCGAAAACGAAGCGGCGGTTCGAACTTTAAGGGGAAACCGACACATACAGAATTTCGGGGCGATTTATTGAATCGAAAGCCGGAAAACTTATACCGATATGGGGAATCAAATCAGTTTTGAACTCGATAAATCCGCAGAAAAGCTCTACTGGGGCAGCCGTTTGATAACGGATGCGGAGACGGCTTCGTTTCAGTCGATGCAAATTGAAGACGGGGAAGTTTCAAACACTTCGAAAGTGGTTGAAATCGAACTTTCACCCGAGCTGAAAGCCGGGATTATCCGTCTGACGAACGATTCGCCGATTTTGACTTACACGGTTTTCCTGGGCGCTTTGAATATTTGTTTGTATAAATATTCGAGCCGCCGATTGGTCTCGCTCGGTCAACCGCCCTTAAAATCAGACGGAAATCAAACGGTTTCGGATTCGGCATTACTGGTTTTTCAAAACAATCTCGATCCCCGGCTTGATTTCAAGCAATTATTGAAACAAATTCAAGGGCTTTTGAAAGAGGATTATGCGAAGGGAAATTTGGGCTTTGCCGATTTTGCGAAAGAGCAGGGCTTGGATGTCGAAGCGACCCGCTCGCGATTGATGCCATGCCTGCTGGAATTCGAAAAAGTTCACGCCGAATGCACAGATTTCAGGACGCCTTTGAAAATCAAAATATTTCAGAATGAAAGCCGGTTTAAGATCGCTTGCTATTTTGATCCCGCGAACCTGAGCGCCGGGGCGGTAACGGATTTTGCCCGCCATTTGACAAATATTTTGTGGCAGGCGGTTTTCCATCCCGAAAACAAAATTTCCGAAATGCTGCTGCCCGATGAGGAAGAGCGACGGCTTTTGGTAGAAACCTTCAACGGCAAAACCAGAACATACGCGAAAAACAAACCGGTTCATAAGCTTTTCGAAAAGAAGGCGGCGAAAAACCCGGACTTGACCGCGGTCAATCTCGCCGGTTTTTCGCTGACCTTTCGGGAGCTTAACGAAATGTCGAACCGGCTTGCGCATTTTTTGATAAACAGCGGCGTCAAACCGGAGGAAAATATCGGAATCGCGCTCGAAAGATCAATCGAGACGGTGGTTTCGGTTCTCGGAGTGCTTAAAGCGGGAGCGGCTTTTCTACCGGTCGATTTGCAGAATCCACCGGAAAGACTGGGCTACATATTACAGGATTGCGGCGTGAAATTCCTTCTGACGAAAACTCCTTATTTCGACTTTTTGAACGACGCCGCGCCGGAAGCGAAAATCATCTGCCTCGATGAAGAGTTCGGTGAACCGGAAGCGCAAAATGAAACTAACCCCAGCCTGCCGGTGTTGCCGAACCAGAGCGCTTATATCATCTTCACGTCCGGCTCGACCGGTTTTCCGAAGGGCGTCGTCGTCGAACACGCCGGCTTGATAAACTACGTCAATTGGTGTCTCGAAAAATACCCTTTGAAAAACGAATTGACAATGTTTCATTCGCCGCTCGGCTTCGATTTGACGCTGACGAGCATTTTCCCGCCGCTGCTGGCAGGAAAAACGATCGAGATCATCCCCGAGCTGCCGTCGGTCGAAGGACTTGCGCAGTCCTTATCGACGACGAGCCAATATAATTTATTAAAAATAACGCCCTCACATTTGCAGCTTCTTTCCGGGGCTTTAAAACGGATTGAAGGCAACTTGAATCTCGATTGTCTGGTCGTCGGCGGTGAGGCGCTGAAGCCTGAAATCGTCTCTTTCTGGCGGGAAAATTACCCGTCCGTCAGGTTTTTCAACGAGTACGGACCGACAGAAACCGTGGTCGGCTGCTGCGTTTACGAGGTCAAGAGCATACCGAAAAACAACATTCCCATCGGCAAGCCGGTAACTAACCAGAAATTGTACGTGCTCGATGAATTTTTGAATCCGGTTCCGATCGGTCTAACCGGTGAAATTTACATTTCGGGAGTCGGTTTAGCACGGGGATATCATCAAAAACCGGAACTGACCGCCGAACGATTTTTGCCGAACCCGTTTGCCGTAACGCCCGGTGAACGGATGTACCGTACGGGAGACCTCGGTCGATTTAATTCGGATTTGAATCTGGAATATCTCGGACGGACAGACAGTCAGGTCAAGATTCGCGGTTTTCGGATCGAACTGAACGAGGTCGAATTCAACCTTTCATTACTGCCCGATATTGTGGAGTCGGCGGCGGCTGTCAGGGAAGATAATCTGGGGCAGAAAAGAATCGTTGCCTATGTCGTGCCGGAATCGGAGCAAAACGCCCCGGCTCTCAAGGATGTGCGCCGGTTACTGCGACAGAGCCTTCCCGAATATATGCTGCCGACGGCGATCGTCAGGCTCGACGCACTGCCCCTGACCAACAACGGGAAGATCGATCTGAAGGCGCTGCCCGAACCGGACTGGCTGGCGCTATCCTCCAACAGGAACAACGCCGCCAACCTCAATGAAGACCTGTTGATAAGTATCTGGAGCGAAATCCTCGGAGTTTCCGACGTTTCCGTCGATGACAATTTTTTCGAGCTCGGCGGTCATTCGCTGCTCGCGACCAGAGTGGTCGCCCGGATTCGCGAGGTTTGGAAAACGGAGTTGGAGATTAATCAATTTTTCGAGAATCCGACGATCCGGACGCTCGCCGGGTGGCTCGAAACCAGCCTGCGAACGGGACAAAACGCCCAGCGCCCGCCGATTCAAAAACGCGCGGCGAAAGGTTACGGCAAGAAAGCCCCGCTTTCGTATTCGCAGAGCAGGTTATGGTTTCTCGAACAACTTAATCCCGGCAGCCCGCTGTATAACGTCCAGTTGGCGATAAAGCTGACCGGCAGCCTCGACGTTCCGGCGCTCAGAAAAAGTCTGAACAAAATTATCGAGCGTCACGAAATTTTAAGAACCGCCTTTGTTAAAGAAGACAATGAACCGGTTCAGATCGTCGAAGAATTAAAGAATGAAATTGAAATTCCGGTCATCGATCTGAACGACCCGTCCGATTCTCCGGCGGCGCGGGAAGAAATCCGTCAGCTCCTCGGCGAGGAATTGAAAAAAGGTTTCGATCTGACGAAAGGCTATTTACTTCGCACGATCCTGATCAAAACGGGCGATACCGAACATATAGCCGTGATGACGCTTCACCATATCGTGTTCGACGGTTGGTCGACAGCCATTCTGGTGCGGGAGATCGGAGAATGTTACAGGGCTTTTTCCACCGATTCGAAACCAAATCTGCCGGAGCTGGAAATTCAATACGCCG
Organism: Planktothrix sp. FACHB-1355; assembly: GCF_014748295.1. NCBI lineage: Bacteria > Bacillati > Cyanobacteriota > Cyanophyceae > Oscillatoriales > Microcoleaceae > Planktothrix > Planktothrix sp. FACHB-1355. Next base: position 8,436 of record NZ_JACJUP010000002.1, read on the forward strand.
ATTTTGCGAGCTGGCAGAGAGAATGGCTGAGGGGCGAGGGTTTGGAAAGCCAACTGGATTTCTGGCGTCGGACACTGGAAGGGATTCCAGCTTTTCTCAATCTGCCGACTGATAAGCCGCGTCCGCTGCGGCAAACCATCAACGGCGACGTCGTCAGTTTGAAATTCGACGAAAACCTCGTCAGCGATTTAAAAAAATTAAGTCAAAACAATTCCGCGACGATTTTCATGACTTTGATGGCGGGTTTTCGGGGATTGCTCTACAAATACACCGGGCAAAATGACATTCTGATCGGCACGCCGGTCGCGGGAAGGGTTTCGCGGGAACTGGAAAACCTGATCGGAATTTTTATCAATAACCTCGTCATTCGCGGATTCGTCGAAGGAAAAATGACCTTCGGAGAAATGGTCAAACAGGAGAGGGAAGTTTCGCTGGCGGCATTTTCGCACCAGGACGTTTCCTGGGAAAAGATCGTGGAAGAACTCAACCCGGACCGGAATCTGAGTCACCCGCCGATTTTTCAGGTCATGCTTTCATTACAGAATATGGCGATCGGGACGCTCGAACTGGGCGATCTTTCAATGAGCAGCGTCGATATACCGTCCGCCGGAGCGCGGTATGATATGGTTTTACGGCTGGTGGAAGTTTCGGGGCAGATTTCCTGCTCGCTCGAATATAATTCCGACCTTTTTCAACGGGCAACCGTCACGCGGTTTCTCCGCAGTTACCAAAGATTGCTGACCGAGGTGGCAGAAAATCCGGGGCTGCGAATTTCCGACCTCAGTCTGCTCGATGAAAAGGAAAGGGAACAAATAATTTACGATTGGAACGATACGCGGGTCGAGTTCGATCGAACCGAGTTCATCCATAACCTCATTTCCCGCAAAGCCCGCCAAATTCCCGAAAAAATCGCGGTCCAAGCGGAGAACGGATTTCTGACCTACGGCGAGCTGGAAATGTATTCCGACCGGGTCGCCGCGCGGCTGCGAAGCAGACCCGACGGGCGCGAAAGAGTGATCGGGCTTTGCCTGGGTCGTTCGATCACCGCGATCGTCGGAATTATCGGGATCCTCAAAGCCGGAGCCGCGTATCTTCCGCTCGATCCCGATTATCCAGCCGACAGACTTAAATATATGACCGCGGACGCCGAAGTCAGTCTCATCATCACGCAGCCCGATTTTATGAACACTTTCGAAAATGCAGGCTGTGATTTACTGCTTTACGACTCGCTGGTGGCGGAAGCGGACACTTCCGGCTCCGAATTGGCGGAAAACCGGCTCGAAAGCGACAATCTCGCTTATATGATCTATACGTCGGGTTCGACCGGAAAACCGAAGGGCACGATGGTTTCCCACCGCAATCTCGTGCAGTCCACAACCGCCCGGCATTTGTACTACAAAACCAAACCCGAGGTGTACCTGCTGCTTTCCTCTTTTTCCTTTGACAGTTCGATCGCCGGAATTTTCTGGACTTTGTTAGAAGGCGGCACGCTGGTAATCCCGCCGTCGGGCTTTGAAAAAGACCCGGAAAACATCAGCCGCCTGATCGGCGAGCATCAGGTGACGACATTGCTCAGCCTGCCTTCCGTTTATAATTTTATATTGACCAACAGCGATCTTTCGCGGCTCGAATCCCTGAAAGTCGTGATCGTCGCCGGGGAAGCCAGCACGAACGAGCTCGTCAGAAAGCATCTCCAGTTAATGCCGGAAAGGGAACTGCATAACGAATATGGACCGACGGAAGCTTCCGTCTGGTGTTCGGTCGCCGAAATGAATCAAAGCGATACTCTGAACAACGTTTCTATCGGAACCCCGATACCGAACAATACGGTTTACATTCTGGACGAAAACCTGCAGATTGTGCCGCCGGGTGTGCCGGGCGGAATTTTCATCGGCGGCGACGGCGTAACGCGCGGTTATTATAAGCGTCCGGAACTGACGGCGGAAAAATTTCTGCCCGATCCGTTCGATCGGAACGGCGGTCGAAGGATTTACCGGACGGGCGACATCGGGCGTTACCGAAGCGACGGAACCCTCGAATTCAGGGGAAGGGAAGACGAACAGATAAAAATACGCGGTTATCGTATCGAATTGGGTGAAATCGAAACGGTCATGTCCGAAGTTGGCGGCATAGAAGAATGTGTGGTCGGCGTCTTTCAGGATTCGACGGAAAATAAAAAACTGGTAGGTTTTTACGTCTGCGAGAAAGACGGCGCGGTTTCCGGTGAGAGCATCAGGCATCATCTGAAAACCAAACTGCCCGATTACATGATTCCGCAGAGTATTCAGAAGCTCGACCGTATACCGCATCTGCCGAACGGAAAAGTTAATCGTAACGGGCTGCCGAAACCGGTCATTTCGAGAGATGATTTCAACCAATCATACGTCGCTCCGTCGGGTGGCAGTGAGGAGATCATCGCCGGAATTTGGGCGGAGGTGCTGGAGATAGACCGGATCGGAACGAATGACAACTTTTTCGATCTCGGCGGACATTCCTTTTTGATAATTCAGGTTCATGACCGGATTCAAAAAAAACTCGGCGTAAATTTCCCGCTCGTCCGTTTGTTCGAACACACCACCGTCCGGGCGCTGACCGCTTTTCTCGACTCCCAAAACCGAACGGCGGATGAGGAAATCTCTTACGAAAACTGGGCTGACCGCAGAAAGAAAGCGATGCGCTCGAGAGCGCGAAATTAAACATTCAATCTTGAAAACGCGTCTGATAACGAATCTCACTAAACATTAAACTTAATCGCAACCGAATGTTTCAGGAAAATTTTATTAAAAACTTCGTCGAGCGGATTTACAGGCTGACTGATGACAAAAAGTCGGTTTTGCTCCGGAAACTGTCTCCCTTGTCGGAAAGTCAGGAAAGAATCGTTTCTACCGAGAAGAATATTACCGATCTCAACAACGTAACGCTCATCCCGTTACTGGTAAACAAGCGAATAAGCACCGAGAAAATCGGACAGTCGCTTGACCGCATCATTGAAAGACACGAAGTGCTGAGAACCTGTCTGCTCGAAATGAACGGCGAAATCAGACAAATCGTGCTCCCGGAATTGAAAACCGTCTTATCTATTGAAAAACTGGTGGTTTCCGATGGGCAGGAGCAAGCGGGGCGGATCAGGGAACTACTCTCGCAAATTGAAACCGAGCGATTCGACCTTTTCAACAATCCCCTCTGGCGATGCCGTGTATTCGATCTGAATCCGGAGCAGAATCTTGTGGTTTTTGTTTTTCACCAAACCATTTTCGATGGATTGTCGCTTTATATATTTTTGAATGAAATGCTGTCCGCGAGAGAGACCGCTCGGCTTCCTAATCTAAATCTTCATTACAGTGACTATGTCGGGTGGCAAAAAAGGTTTCTTTCTCCCGAACGACTTGAAAGAGTAGGTGCCGAGTGGGTCGAAAAACTGTCGGAGCCGCATCTTGACGCCGTTCTTCCGCCGGATAAACCGAAACCGGAAAAATCCCTCTGCCGCGCCGGGGAAATAGAAGCGTCATTCTCCATCGATGAAACGGCACGGATCAACAAGTTCTGCTCGGAAAATAAATTGACGCTTCCGATGCTCGGAGCCGCAGCGCTCGCGGTTTCCTTAATGTTTAAAACAAATGTCGGTCAAACGACGCTCGGCATTCCGGTTGCCGGAAGAACCCTGCCGGAAACCGAACGGTTGATCGGCAGCTTTGTGAATATCGCTCCGCTGCGCGTAAAACCGGGGGACAATCCGACGGTCGGAGACTTACTTCGGTCAGTCAAGGAAGAGATGTTATTTTTGCAGGAAAATCAAGAATTTCCATTTCGCAGGCTACTCGAACTTCTTTACCCGAACCGAGAGCTTTCAAACTACGGAGCCGTCAACGAGCAGCCTTTGCTGCGGATTTTTCTCGATTATAAGGGAAGAACGCCGATCAGGGACGCGGCAGACGACGCGGCAGATTTTGCTTTATTCGATGCCGTCGAGAAAAAGACCGGAAGCGACATTTATCTTAAACTGTGGGAGAACGAGAATATCTTCTGCGGTTTCCTGTACAACGCGGAAATTTTCGAAGAATCGACCATCCGCGATTTCATCGAACTGTTCAAGCGAACTTTGCTCGGATTATCCCGCCGCCCGCAAGCCGGACTGTGGGAACTGAATCCTTTATCCGATAAAAAGGCTTCGTTCGAAAATGAAACCGCCGGAGGGTAATTTTGTTGGAAACCAAAAAAAAACCAAAATTCGTGATTTCGATGTTTTATCGACCTTTCCGAAAACATCGGTTGCGCTGATTTCTGCTGTTTTATAAAAACCGTTATGATGGATAAATTTGTCAATTTTGAAACCGTGACCGCCGGCAACGAGCTTCCCCTGGTTGTTTCGCCGAAAAACGCGAACCTCAGCCTGCTGAACTGGGCGGCGGATAATCGTGATTGGATAAAAACCGGGCTGTCCGTTCACGGAGCGATTCTATTTCGGGGTTTTGCGGATTCGCATCTGGACGGATTCGAGAAATTTACGGCGATTGTGTCCGACCGGGTGATGGATTATCGCGAGCGTTCATCGCCGCGTCACACCGTCAAAAACAATATTTATACCTCGACCGATTATCCGCCGAGCCAGAAGATTTTTCCGCACAACGAACATTCTTACTCCAAAACCTTTCCGCAGAAATTATTCTTTTACTGCTCGATTCCGCCCAACAGCGGCGGAGAAACGCCGATCGCCGACTGCCGCCGTATTTTACGCCGCCTCTCGCCCGAAACGGTCAACAAATTTCGCGATAAGAAATGGATGTATGTCCGCAATTTCGGGGACGGTTTCGGGCTTCCGTGGGAAACCGTCTTCCAAACCGACGACAAAAATACGGTCGAAAATTACTGCCGGCAAAACCTTATCCAATTTGAATGGAAACCGGATAACCACCTTAAAACCAGACAAATACGCCCGGTCGTCATCGATCATCCGGTCACCGGAGAAGAAATCTGGTTCAACCATCTCACATTTTTCAACGTGGCGACGCTCGATCCGAACATCCGTGAGATCATGCTCGAAGCCTTTCCTGAAGAGGATCTGCCGAACAACACTTATTACGGAGACGGAACAAAAATCGAGGATCACGTGCTGGAGGAGCTGCAAAGCGCTTATTTAAACGAGCTGGTGACCTTCAAATGGCAGCAAAACGACATCATTCTGCTCGACAACATTCTGACGGCGCACGCCCGCAACGAATTTACGAAACCCCGCGAAATTCTTTTCTCGATGGCTGATCCGTTTACCCGAAACGATCTGTAAAACGAATGTTCGAAACATAAAAATTTAAAAGTTATGGTGGAATCAACCGATGTAAAACGCGTCAGCAATCCGAGCTTCGACGAATTCGTCGAACAGACCGACCATTTCCGGATGCCGATCATTATGACCGGAATCGTCGATCGATGGTCGGTTTTCCGGATGTTTAATTTCGAAATGATTAAATTGAAATTCGGTTCGGCGACGGTCACCGTCCGGGAGAGCGACGACGAATTCGATTATTTCTTCGGCAAAGGTCGGAAAAAAGAAATGCGTTTGAACGATTACATCAAACTAATTTCAACACCTTCCGAAACCGGGCAGAGACATCCGTATATGGGAAACCTGCCCTTCGATCACCCGAACATCGCAAAATTTTTAAGTCCGCTCAAGCCGCTCTTCAAGTTTCCGAGATACATTCCTTCACAAAAATACGGCGAGCTTCGGCTCTGGATCGGAGGCAAAGGACAGCGTTCGACGATTCATAACGACAATTATCACAATCTGAACGCGCAGATTCACGGGAAAAAGGAATTTTTATTATTTTCCCCCGATGAAACCGAAAAGCTTTATGTAAAGGAACTCAACCAGGCTTGCTGGGTCAGCCCGGTCGATCCGCTGCATTACGACGCTGACGAATTTCCACTATTCCGGGAAGCGAAAGCCTTCCGGGCGGTCATTGCCGCCGGCGAGCTGCTTTACATTCCCATCTTCTGGTGGCATTACGTAACCGCCCTCGACACGTCGATCAGCGTAAGTATGTTCATCCACACCGATCAACCCCGGTATTGGTCTAACAGTCAAATTTAGCGGAATTCAAATTTAACGGCGCCCCGTCCGGCGGCGATTCCGCGGTGTCTTAAGACAGCCGCTTTGTAAATATTTGCGAAAGAATCGGGCTTAACTCTCAACCCGCAGGGCTCTCGCCGTGTGAATTTCCGTTATTTTTTCGGGAAAAGTAAAAATAAACGCTTCGAGCCGATACATCGGCAGCGCTTCGAACAACATATTTAAGGAGAAACAAAATGAAAGAAGAAGATTTGGGGATCGTCATCGCGACAGTGGTTTCCGCCGAACATATTACCGGTACACAGAGACTCCACCGCATCGTTCTGGAAACCGCAGACGGCGAAACGCTGCAAATCGCCTCCGGCATCGCCGGCGACTTTCCAGCCGGTTATTTGATCGGTAAACAGGTTCCGGTTTTAACGAAGGTCGAGCCAGTGAAAATTCGAGGGATTCTCAGCCAGGCGCGATTCCTGGCGACCAGCGACGGAGAAAACAAGCCCGTGTTGCTGATCCCCGAAACGATGGTTCCGGCGGGAAGCAAAGTCTGGTAATCGAAGCTCAGAACACGAAAAACGATTTTGACTCAGGCAACAGTCGCCGATTTGCGGGACTGGTTTACCAATCGGCTTCTAAACTCGTTCCCGCCCCGGCTAATTAAAGACCCGCAGGGCATCAAAGACTGATTTTGAAAAACACGGAGGATAAATTTATGGCGTTTTCACACGATTTTTACCATTTGACCGAGGTTTACAAAAACGCGCAAACCGTTTGGAATGATGGTAAATACACGACCGTTAACGAATTATGCGATCAGATACCGGCATTGCGCCCGGAAGTGGTTCGTGAAGCGGTCAACTGGTTCGTTTCAGCCGGCATTTTCGCGGGCAATAAAATTGTAACCGAAGAGGATAAGGGCGCAATTCTGGCGGGGTTGGTAATGGAGAGAACCGAAAAACCGCTGGCTGTCGCCCGTTGGTATCCGTATCAATTACCCGAATCGGCAACCACCAGGGTTTATATGAAATCGGAATACCGGGAAGGAGATTTGTATCTTAACGGGGTTTTGCCGGGAGATCGGGTGACGATCATTGAGGACACGATTTCCAGCGGCGGAACGATCATCGCGCTGGTCGAGGCAATCCGAAAATCCGACGCCGAAGTCGTCGAGATTCTTGCTCTGATTGAAAAAATCGGTTTCGGCGGGGTCGAAAAAGTTTACGCTCAAACCGGAATTCTGGTTCAAACGGGAGTCGGCATCAAAATAGATGAGTTCGGATGTGTGGATGTCGTCGCCAAACAGGTTTTGGAGGGTGTTTTAACATGAAATACGAGCAGCAAAAACAGGTCGGAAATACGCCTTTTGTCCCACTTCGGGGATTTCAACAAACCGGAGCGGCTGAAGTTTGGGGCAAGTGCGAGTATCTAAACCCGACCGGCACGCCCAAAGACCGGCTCTACACATACATAATCGAAAAACTCGAAGAATCCGGGCAGATTCAACCCGGCATGACGCTGGTTGACGCCTCGACCGGCAACGGCGGCGGCGCATTGGCGCGGGCTGCTAACCTAAAGGGTTATAAATCCGTCATCATTATGCCGGAAGGAATGACGCAGGAACGTAAAAACGTCATCAAATCGTGGCACGGGCAAATCATCGAATCTCCCGCCGAAGAGTTCCTTCTCGGAGCCGAACGCGTGGCTTTGGGATTTGTCGAGGAAAATCCCGAAGCCCGTTACCTGAATCAGGCGGGAACGCAAATGAACTGGCAATCGATGCGCTCGATCGGCAGGGAAGTGGTCGAGGAATTTAAAAAATCCGGTATCAAACCCCAGGCGTTCGTGTGCAGTATCGGTACCGGCGGAACCTACACGGGAGTTGCCACGGAACTCGAAAACGCCTTTCCCGGTCTGCTCAAAATCGGGATCGAAGTGGACAAATCCGCGCCTTTGTTTTCCAAACGAAACGCCCGCCCGTTCGAACATCGCCACCACAATCTGATGGGTCTCGGTCCGGGCAAAATCGGTGGAAACTTGAATGAAAATATGGTGGATGAAGTGGTCACCGTGTCCGGTGACGAAGCCTGGCAAATGATGAAGAAGCTCGTCAAGAAAGGATATCAGACCGGACCGACCTCGGGAGCGAATGTTCTGGTCGCCCTGAAATATGCCCGCCGGTTCGGCGCTTCCGGAAAAATCGCCACCGTCCTGTTCGATGCCTCGTGGAAATATATCAGCATCTGGGATGGTCGTTATCAACATTACCAGGACGCATCGCTTCCCTCGGAACCACCGACCGCAAAGGTCATAGTCTAACGATGATTTCCGATAATCTCCGACGTATTGAAGATCGAATTGCAAGGGCGGCGGAACGATCCTGTCGCCAAGCCGCCGACATAAAACTGGTCGCGGTTTCCAAATTTCAAACACCGGCGGCGATCGGCGAAGCGATCGAGTCCGGGTTAAGTGACTTCGGAGAAAACTACCCGCAGGAGCTTTGGGCGAAAGCAGCGGCTTTTCCCGACGCCGGAATTAACTGGCATCTGATCGGGCATCTTCAGCGGAACAAAATCGGCAAAACTTTGCCGGTGGTCAATTCCATTCAGTCCGTTGACAGTGAACGGCTTTTGAAAACGCTTAATCAAACCGCCCAAAAGCTAAAAGTCGTCATCCCCGTTCTGCTCGAAGTCAATATTAATGCCGAATCGAGTAAAACGGGTTTTGCCCGTTCGGACGTCCTGCCGCTCGGCGAACTTTTGAACCATTTACCAAATGTTCGTGTTAACGGATTAATGACGATTGCCGCGTTAAACGCTCCGCCCCCGGATTGTCATAAAACTTTTTCCGCCCTGCGCGAATTGCGTGATAAGTTACGTGCCGCATGGGGAGCGGAATTTCCTTTGCCGGAGCTTTCGATGGGAATGAGCGGCGATTTCGAGATCGCGATCAGCGAAGGCGCGACTGTCGTCCGGATAGGGTCGGGAATCTTCGGAGATAGAAAGCAAAAGCCTCATTAACCGGGTTTCGGGAAATTCGGAAACAATTTATGTGCGGAATAATCGGAATGGCGGATCAATCGAACGTCGGGAAGCTGCTTCTCGAAGGAATAGCCGAGCTCAAGCACCGGGGTCCGAATGCCTGGGGAGTTTCAATCGTCGATTCAAAAGGTAAAACGCGATTCTTTGGCGATCACCATGCGTTTCCGAAGATTTACGAAACCGGCAACTTCAAGGGTTCGATGGGAGTCGCGCACGCGCGTTACATCACCACCGCAAACAAGGATGATCTGATTCGCGACGCGCAGCCTTTATTACATAAGGAAACCGGTTTCGCTATTTCCTTCAACGGGCATCTTCAGACGGACGGTTTGCGCGAAGCACTCGAAGCGAAGGGAATTCCGTTTAAAACAAACAACGACGGCGAACTGATTCTAAATTTTCTCGTTCACGAAATTTCAAGAAAATGGAATTTCCACGATGCTGTCGAAGATTTCCGGATGTTTGAAGAAATCCTGAAACCGGCAATCGCCGGATTGATGAACGAACTGCGCGGACGCGGGGCTTATTCGGTAATCGGGCTGCTCGGCGACAGCGGTTTGTTTGCTTTCCGGGATCCGCTTGGTTTTCGCCCCCTAACGTACGCGGCAAAATCAAGGAAAGGCGGGTTTCAATTGTTCGCTTCGGAAACGACGGTTTTGAAAAATTTTGGTGAATTTGAGACCGTCCGCCAGATCGAACCCGGCGAATTAATTTTTGTTTCCCGGGAACTTAATGTTTTCGATTCCCGGCTTACCAGAGCCTGCTCTGCCTTCTGCGCGCTCGAACCCGTCTATCTTGCCGCCGCCGACTCAATTCTCGGCGGCAAAAAGGTCGAAGAACTTCGCCGCCGACTCGGAAACGAACTGGCGATCGCCTTTCAAGCCCTGAAACCGCAGATTGACGTCATTACACCCGTTCCCGAAACAGCCGTTCCGGCTGCCGCCGAACTGGCTTTGATATGGGAAAAACCGCTCGGCGGTATAATCAAAACCGCGCCCGTCAGAAGCTTTCTCGAACCGAACCCAACCTGCCGCGAAAACGCAGCCCGGCAGAAGTACGGCTACCTTAATTCATTTATTAAAAACAAGCGGCTTGCGTTGATTGACGACACCATTATACGCGGAACCACAATGACCAGCGTAATTACCAATCTGCGACGACGCGGAGCCGCTGAAATCCATGTTTTCGTCACTTTTCCGCCAATCGCGCACCCTTGTTTTTACGGCATTGATATTCCCTCGAAAAGCGATTTAATCGTTCACCGGATGAAAAGCGATCTGCATTTATTGAGCCGTGAAATAAACGCCGATTCAGTTAATTTTCTCGACGAAACCAAAGTCGGTAACGCCTTAAAAGCGCTCGGTTCGCTTTGTCTGGCTTGTGCTAACGGAAATTATCAGGGAGGCGTTCCTGAAGCTTTTTCTAAAAAGGTTTTAACAAAATCAATCCCTCAGATTAACCATAATAAAGAATTAGCGAATAGTTTTCCTCTGACGCCGCTTTAAATTAGCAGAAAATCCGATCTTCACAAAAGCTGTCAAACATCGGTGAATCGGTAATCTTTTATACAGATTTCAAAAGGCAAATAGAACGAATAAAACAGGATAAATTTTCCCGTTTTTTTGTCGCCGATAGTCCGGCTTTTCGGCACTATAAAAGGTTTCTGCCAGACGAAAAAGCAACCCGGATAACTGATTGCTCGGACGCTCGATAAAGTGCTTCCAACGCCATGTGGAAGATCTTGCGAGCGCCGTTTGTCTGGCGTTCGGTTGAGCTTTATTAAGGATTCTGGAAACTGCATTTCCCATCGGGCGATCGTGTGGTCGCCCCGTTTGTTTTTAAATGAAAAAGAAAGGTGGAAGCGAAAGACCGAGCAAGCTGTCCGATGTGAATATTGCCGTAGTCACTGGATTGCAATATAAAAATTTTAAGAATTACATAAGCTTCATTATCGGACGCGATAGATAGTTTACAACTGCTCAGAAATGGGACTAAGTTAAACTGTTTCAATGGTTTAATATTATCATTTCCCTTTAACGTCCTAAATCAGCCAAGTAACCGAGCAAAATTAATTTCGGATATTAAATTCGGTATAGCCCTTTGCTGTCAGAGTGATTCTTCATTTTCCAACTTTTACGAAATTCGGTAGTGAACAAAAAGTAATGCTATTTGAAAAATAAAGAGCAAAGTCTGGTAATTGATTCAACTATGAACAACCCAGAAATTACTCAGGCGAACACAATAAGTTGTCCGCGCTGTCAATTGTCGCACATCAAACGCAACGGGCATATTACGGCAAACGCATCGAAGGTGTGGAGTCAAAGTCCATTCAGCGGCGAACACGGTTGCCGACTGTTTCCGCTAGCAACGGGCTGTCGGATTCGATGCGGCGATCTCTGCGCAACGCTTGGGAAAAACCCACAGCGACAATGAACAAGCTTTTACCATTCTGCCAAACTAAAAAAGTTCCCAAATAAAAAGATGCCTTATCTCAGAATGCTGAATTAATAAAATGAAACCGCCCTTATTACCAGGCAAAATTCCGGGACGGAAACGATTAAATCCGCGATTGTTTCTAATCTGGAAAAAGGATTTTTTATGTTCGATAATTCAACTTGTTCTATATTACCGAAAATAGTTGATTATCGAACAAAATGCCTGTATTATTGTCAAACGGCTGGGTTTATCTAGTGATTGACATGCAAAATGACGAAATCTTTCAGGCAGTCCAAGAAATTCTGAAAACGACTACGGGCGTTGAATTAAAACGACTGCGCCAAAAAGAAGCATTTGGAAAATCGGAAGGTTTGGCAGTCAGTCTGGAATATCCGCATAAATTGCCGGACGGCGCGGAAAATGCATTTTTGAAGGCGGAGGTTAAAGAAAATCTCACTCCGGCATCGATCAATAATTTATTTCAAAAATCAAAGGAATCTCCAGGGAAAATCGTTTTGATTACGAGGCAGGTCACGCCTCAGCAAGCCGACCGGTTACGCGAATTGAACATTCCTTTCGGCGACACCGCCGGAAATGCTTTTTTCAATGAACCGGGTTTATATGTCTTTGTGGCGGGCAAAAAAACTCTCATGGTTCGTGAAAAACCGTCACGCGCCTTCGATAAAGCGGGCTTGAAAATCGTTTTTGCCCTTTTGACCGAGCCGGATTTGCTTCAAAAAGATATGAGAACGATCGCCGACCGCGCTCGGGTCGGTTCGATCAGCACGGTCAGTGATATTTTTAAAGATCTGGAAAAGCAGCATTTTCTTTACCAACCGGGAAAAAGCGGTACCCGCAAGCGCAAATTAAATAAAAAGCGTGAACTTCTGGGACGCTGGGTGGAAGGATATATTGAACGGCTGCGCCCAAGCCTCAACCCGGTCAGATTTATTTCGCGAAAATTTGAGGGACGCTGGTGGGACGACGTGGAAATTAAAGATTACAACGCTGTGTGGGGCGGTGAAAAAGGGGGCGAGCTGCTGACGAATCATCTTCGTCCGGCGACAGTTGCGATATATGCCGATTCGCTTCTGCCGCGACTTCAGGCTAAATACGGATTGGTGAGGAGCAAGCAGGGTAATATTGAAATTCTGGAAAAGTTTTGGACTGGCGGTGCGGAGTCCGGCGATGAGGCGGTCGCGCCGCCGCTGGTCGTTTATGCCGATTTGATAGCGACGGGGGATGAACGAAATTTGGAAACCGCGCAGATGATTTATGAGCGATACCTGGCTGAACTTACGAAGGGCGCTGCCTGAACAGAGTGTTGCGATCATCGGTTTGGTGACTGACGCTGCGGAAAAACTCGGAATCCCGATTTTTATCGTCGGGGCAACAGCGCGCGATATAATTTTCGCGCACGTTTTTAACGTTCGTATTTACCGGGAGACGACAGATATCGATTTCGGTGTCGCGGTGGAAAGCTGGGAGCAGTTCGAGCGAATCAGAGACGAGCTGACCGGTCCCGAAAAATTTAGAATCGACCGGAAGGTCTACCATCGTTTATGGTTCGGTCGGGGCGCGGCAGAAATGAAAATAGACTTTGTCCCGTTCGGAAAATTGGAGTCTCCGCCGGGACAGATCGCTTTTCCGCCGGACGGGGATTTTGTGATGACGACAAACGGGTTTAAAGAGGCTTTCCAAAACTCCATCATCATAAAACTAACGGAAAAATTAAAAATCCGAGTCGTTTCCCCTGCCGGGTTAGCCGTCCTGAAGTTTATTTCTTACGCGGATAAGCCTCAAATCAGAGTCAGGGATATACAGGATATTTGGTTCATGATGAAAAATTACCTCGAAATTATCAGTGAGGATCGGCTTTATGACGATTCTGATTTAATGAATGAAGAGGATTTTGACTTGCGAATAGTCGGAGCAAGATTACTGGGCAGGGACATGCAGCGGCTCTTTAACGAACAAACCAAACCCGCAATTCTCGAACTGCTGTCGGACGAGAAAAACAAAGGACTGACCTCGCTTGCCGAAATCATCGATCGAAGCGAGGGGAAGCTCGGAGAAGAATTGCCTGATATTATTTCAATGCTCCGGCAATTAAAAAGAGGAATGCTTGAGCAGATTTGAACGCCGAAAAAATTTGGAATCAAACTAGAAGATGGTCAAGTTATTTTAGAAAAAAAACGCCTTTTGTTTCCCCGCCACCGATCTGACAGACTGCCCGTCAAAAACTTTTCCCAAAGCAGCTCACTTAAATTCATCGTCGTATTTTTTCCACATTTCTTTGATATTCTACCAACGACTCGCCGTTTACTTCGACAAATACACTCAGACGGTCAGATTCTTTAAGAAGAACGAATATTAAATAGAAAGCTTCGCGGCTCATGATCTCGCCGGATCAAGTGTCTGATCATCAATCAGACATCCGCGCATTCCGCAAGCAATTAAAAAAAATTCAAAACCGCCGGAAACCAGGCAGGTTTAATCGTTTTCGGGAAAGATCGGAGACAATTCAAATCCATTCGGTATGTCCGGGTTTAGTTGAAACCGTTTTTGAAAGAGTGTAGCTTATGAAAAAGTATAAACTTTGAATTATTTCAATTCCCATTAAACCTAAAGCCAATGACTGACTATTCCGAAAAGAAAAAATCCGCCCAGATAAAATCTGCGAAGATTCTCCGACAAAAACCGAACATCGAGGATTACAGCAAATCGAAACCCGTTCAACTCGAACTTTTCGAATTAGTCCATCCATCCGAAAAGGATTACTCCAACACAATCGAACTTTATGACTTCATTCCCAAATATGTCTGGGGACGCGTCGAACGGATTCAGGAAAAATTTCTGGAGCCAATCGAAAGGGATTTTGAATGCCGGCAACAGAGCTACCGCGTCCGCATATCACCCGCCCGTATCAAAGATTCCGACGGAGTTTCACGCGATTATTTTCCGGGCAAACGCGAGGAGCTTGTCGAAGATGCCCTGCGCAAAATCGCCACCGCCGGTCAGGGCGTTTTTCTCGACAATGAAGCCGGAGTAACTTTCACGCTCTACCAGCTCCAGCAGGAACTCAAACGCACCGGACACAGCTATTCGATTAAACAAATCAAGGAAGCGTTAATGGTTTGCGTTGGAACCAATTTGCAGTTAACCGACGTGAGCGGACATGACGTACTGGTTTCAAGCATCTTCGACACAATTGGTTTACAAACCAGAGAGGATTGGGAGGGTCAGGGAGAAAAGACCAAGGCTTTTGTAAGATTCAACGCACTGGTAACGATCAGCATCCGCAACCGCACATTTCGTCAGTTCAATTACGAAATCAGCATGGGCTATCAAAACGTAATTTCGAGGCAGCTCCATAAGAGAATGTCACATCACTTCACACAAGCGACTTTCTCACAGCCATTTACAATCCGTCTCTCAACGGTCATCCGAAATTTTGGTCTGACGACGTACACTAAATTGTCACATAATCTGCGCGACGTCGAAGTAGCGCTCAAAGAGATGGTGGAGAAAACCGTTCTCCTGAAATACGAACTGGAAAAAATCATGGATACGAAACGGCGAAACAAAATCGCCGACGTCCGTCTCCTCCTTTTTCCGCACCCGAATTTTGTCAGCGAAGTGGTCGCCGCCAACAAGAAACAAAAAGAAGCTAAGGAACTTGCATAAATTTGAAAAATTCGTCAAGTCAAAATTATATTATTCGCAAATTACCAATAAACACGGCACCAGGACAATTTTAGGTTTTTGAATTCACGCGAATCCGAAAACCTAAAATTAAAAGTTTTCCACAGGTTGCACATACAGTGTGCAAATATGTAGTTCTGACTTCACGAATATGTAGTTCTGACTTCACGAAATATGTAGTTCTGACTTCACGAAATATGTAGTTCTGACTTCCCGCACAGTCAAAATATGTAGTTCTGACTTCCCTTTTCGAATTTTTGCGGCATAAAATATGTAGCTCTGACTTCACGAATATGTAGCTTTGACTACACGATCGCCAAAAAATATGTAGCTTTGACTACACGATCGCCAAAAAATATGTAGCTTTGACTTCACGATTTTAAAAATAGCGCTCAAATATGTAGTTCTGACTTCCCTTTTGATTCCTGTAAATTTATGAAAATAAACTAAATACCTACAAATTTAAATTCCTTATCCTTTTAACCCTTTCTTTAAACTTTTTTTTAAACTAAGAAGCGAGTAACGCGCAGCGAAATTGTGGAAAAGTCCGAAGATCGGAATCAGCCCAAAGTTGAGTTGTCCGAAAAAAACAACTCAACTTCATTCTTCTGAACCAATCGCTAAACAAGAAGAAAGTCCGGTTTTCAGAATTTGGTATACCCGGAAACAACTGCTTTCGAAAAATCCCAGCCTTCACTTGACAAAAATTATTAAAAGCTTATATCCTTGATTGCAAGTATCTAAGACGTTTAATTGGAACTTTTAAGAGTATTACAAATAACATTTGTAATGTGCGGTAGCTTTATCCCACCCTATCATCAAGAGCTGCCATCCAAATCAGAAATTTTGCCAAATACCTGACTTTATTGAGCTATCGGCTCAAATAATTTCAAACCGGAATTCTCCGGAAAAAAGGACGGCAGATTTCCTAAAAACTTCGCCCAGCGGGGCAAAAATTTCCGGATTCCCACACTACATAATAGACGGGAATCCTTCATTTAAACCCAAAATTAAGGAGAAACATGATATGTCTGATGAATACCAGGACCAAGACATCCGCTATGCAGTTGTCATGAACCACGAAGAACAGTATTCAATCTGGTTCGCCGACCGCGAAATCCCGGCTGGTTGGAATGAAGTCGGCAAGACCGGAACAAAAGAGGAATGCCTTTCCTACATTAAGGAAGTATGGACGGACATGCGTCCGCTTAGTCTCAGAAAACAAATGGAAAAAACTGCGGCAAACAACTAACAAACAACGGGCTTTTCTCAAAAAACTGAAAATTTGCCACTTCCGAAGTACCCATAATGAGTTACCCAACTCATTTCTCCGGAAATTTTCAGGTACCTCGAAGCTGCAAATTTTCAAAATCTAAGCCATTCCGTGCTTAGAAGCGACATCCCACACTGCACAAAGCAGCTGTGATCATTTTCAAAACAATAACGCCCCTTAACTAAAAAACTAAACCGAGCACCGACATCAGTCACTCGATAACAAGTTAGCAAGAGATTCCCTTTCACGAACTCTTTGCCAACCTGGGGGAATTTTGTCTAAAAAACTTGGTTTTTCTTAGAAATTAGGAGGATTTTATGACCACGTGGTTAGATATTCCGAGTTGGTACGTTATCCAAACCAAACCGAAACAGGAGGAGCGCGCTTATTACAATCTGAGCGTAAGCGGAATCGAAACCTTCGTTCCCAAAATAATAAATTCAATCAAAAACAAATTTTCGGGCAGAACTAAGCACCAGCTAAACCCATTATTTCCTCAATACATTTTTGCTAAATTCAAAGCTAAAGAAAAATTACAACAAGTACGCTTTACCAGAGGCGTTCACAAAATCGTCAGCTACGGAGACACTCCCTGTCCGATTGACGAAGAAATAATCAACATGATCAAAGACCGAAGTTCGGAAGACGATCTGATTGATCTGGAAAACGAATTCAAAGCCGGCGACAGGGTTATCATCACAAGACCTCATTTACAAAACCTCGTCGGCATTTTCAAAAAAAAACTAAACCACAACCAAAGAGTTTCCATACTACTTTCGAGCATAAACTACCAGGTTCACGTCTCAGTTGACAGAAAATATGTTATGAAGAGCAATTAGGCTCCACAGATTTTCATAATTTAAAATCAAAAGCCCGGATCCTCTCAAATGCCTTGCTTGGAACAACCAACGCAGCGCAATATTGAGCCTCGGTTTGAATATCAAAAATCTCCCAACCGGTATCAAATGCCTTTTGGGTCGAGTGGATCGTTATATGCCGTTCCTTACCCAGAAAAAGCGCAACATCGAATTCCTTCAAGGGGAAGGATAAGCCGTAGCCGATCGCTTTTATGAAAGCCTCTTTTCTCGTCCAGAAAGTATAAAAAGCATGTTTTTGCCGGTCTGCCGAAAGTTCTTTCAGAACCGACTGCTCACGGTGAGAAAAGACACTTTCAGCGAGGCTCAAATAATCCAGTTCCCTCACATATTCAATGTCAATCCCGATCTCGGGACATGAGCCGACTGCAATCAGCGTAAACTCGGCAGAATGCGAAACATTAAAAAATATCGGATTTCCAAAATCCCCGACGAGCGAGGGTTTTCCGAAAGCATTAGATGAAAAACTTAAATTCCGAGGGCTTTCCTGAACATACCTTCCCAAAATGAGACGCAGTGCGGCGCGACTGACGGCATAACTATTACGGTCTTTCGCAAACCTGTATTTTGCTGCCCGGCTCCTTTCATCGATGGAAAGTAAAGATTCTATATCTTCGAACTCGATTGCGGGGAGATAAACCCGCCAAACGTCGAGGCAGCCCGAATCTAGCTTACTCGGGTAAACTTTCAACCACTTCGAAACCGTAAAGTCATTTTCGCTTAGGAAATTACTCATCTTCCAGTCAAATTCTGTGTCGAGCTGAAATAGCATCACTGACCCGAGCCAAAATTTCATCAGCACAGGAATTAATGAAAAAATGATTGCCTTCCAAAATCGCCCAGTCGAACTCAGAATCAGTTTGACTTTGCCATTGCTTCAATTCTTCCTCGGAAACTTCGTCGTCCCAACTTCCGCCAAACGCAAATATCGGGCACTTAAGCTTCGAGCCGGCGCGGTATTCATATGTTTCCACAAGCTCGAAATCAGCTCGCAAAAGCGGCAGCATCAGATCGAAAAGCTCTTCATTTTCAAGTATCTCTTTCGGAGTTCCGTTGAACTTCAAAAGCTCTTCCTTAAAATTCTCCACCGGAAGATCATAGATGACGGGATCGCGTCCGGTCAGCGGCGGAGGCGGCGAAGCAGCAACAAACAGATGTTCGGCATTAAATCCCGCCCCCTGCAAAAGTCTGCAAAGCTCGAAACCGATTATCGCTCCCATGCTGTAGCCGAACACCGCAAACGGAAGATCGACGTAATCCCGGATATTTTCAAATATTGTCGCCGTCAGTTCGTGAAGGTCGGTAAAGGCGGGTTCGTTAATCCGATTCGCCCGACCCGGCAGAAAAACCGGACAAACATTTATCCAATTCGGCAAATTATGACGCCAAGTTCTATATGTAAAAGAATTTCCTCCGG
This sequence comes from Planktothrix sp. FACHB-1355, assembly GCF_014748295.1. Taxonomy (NCBI): domain Bacteria; kingdom Bacillati; phylum Cyanobacteriota; class Cyanophyceae; order Oscillatoriales; family Microcoleaceae; genus Planktothrix; species Planktothrix sp. FACHB-1355. The sequence goes on from NZ_JACJUP010000002.1 coordinate 27,244, forward strand.
CGAAAGGAAAACAAAAAAGCCGCAGCTCGACCTGCGCATCATTTCGCACTTCCGGAAACCACCTCTCTTTTTCAGTTCTGTTCACAATTTTATCCCGATTTTAATTTTTGCCGAAAAAAACTGACGACTCGGCTCTAAACCTCTGAGTATATTTTGTTTACATGATAAAGCCTGAAGAATCAAATCGAATTCGCAAATCGGAGTAATTACCGATACCCGAACCGTCGGAAATCCAAAAATCCAAATCTTATAGATAAATAAAAACGTTTACAAGTCTTTCAGAAAAATATATGTCAGCCACAGCAAAAAGTTTCGAATTCCAAGCGGAAACCGCCCAGCTCTTAAACATCATGATCAATTCCTTGTACACCAACAAGGACATCTTCCTGCGCGAGTTGATCTCGAATGCCTCGGACGCCATCGACCGCCTCAGGTTCGAATCGCTAACCAATAAGGAAATAAGTTTCGATCCCGAGAAACTCGAAATCCTCATCCAGACCGATATGGAGAATCATATTCTGGTAATCAGCGACAACGGAATCGGCATGAGCCGCGACGAGCTGATAAAAAATATCGGAACGATCGCCAGATCGGGAACCTCGACGCTGCGCGAGAAAATCGCACAACTCCGCAATCAGGAACAGATTTACCGGCTTATCGGACAATTCGGCGTCGGTTTTTACTCAGCCTTTATGGTCGCCGAAAAGGTCGAGTTAATCACGCGCCGGGCGGATCGAAAAAAAGCCTTTCGCTGGATTTCAGAAGGCAAAGGAAGCTTTACGATCGAAGAAACGACCAAAGAATCATGCGGAACGACGATCAGGCTTTATCTCAAACCGGCTCAAGCCGACGAAGGCATCGAGGATTATACGAACCGCTGGACTTTATCCGGAATCGTCAAGAAATATTCGGATTTTGTCTCTTACCCGATAGTGCTCGAACACCAGCCCGACAAACCCGAAACAAATGCTCCGGAAAAAAACGAAGTTTATGAAAAATCTCCGGAAAGAACCGTCCTGAACTCGATGAAACCGCTGTGGTTTCGAAACCCGAAAGAAGTATCCGCCGACGAGTACGAGGCTTTCTACAAACACCACTTCCACGACATAAGCAGCCCCGTTTCTTCTCTTCATTTCAAAGCCGAAGGCGTTTTCGAATACCAGGCACTTTTGTTTATTCCGGGCGAGGCTCCGCCTGATCTGTTCTACCAAGCATCCAAGTCCGATTTGAAGCTTTATTCGAAAGGCGTCCTGATTATGGAAAATTGTAACGATCTGTTGCCGCGATATCTGAGATTTATAAAAGGCGTCATCGATTCAACGGATTTTCCCCTCAATATCTCGCGTCAGATGCTCCAGCAGGATCGCCATCTGACGCAAATCAAAAAATGGGCGACGAAGAAAGTTCTCGACGAACTGCTCCGGCTAAAAAACGAAGAGTTTTCAAAGTACGAGATTTTCTGGAATCAATTCGGCAGAGCCTTCAAGGAAAGCGTCGGCAGCGATTGGGAAAACCGCGAAAAAATTCTTTCTCTGCTATTGTTCAAATCTTCGAAAGCCGAAGAAAATTTCACGACGCTTCATGAATACGTCAGCCGCATGAAGGAGGATCAGGACGAAATTTATTACCTGACAGGCGAATCCATCAAAATCGTAAAAAATTCCCCGCATCTCGAAATCTTCGAGGAAAAAGGCTACGAAATTCTCTATCTTACCGACCCGGTGGACGAACTGCTCGTCCATAATCTTCACGAATTCGAAAACAAACGAATTAAATCCGTCGGAAAAGGCGAAATCAAATTGAAGGAAGCCGGGGAAGCGGGGGAAAAGAACGACGAAATTAAGGCAAAAGAAGAAAACTCAGCGGAATTTTTTCAGTTCCTCGAAACCCGCCTGTCCGAATACGTCAAACAAGTCAGATTCAGCAATCGTCTGACCAAATCGCCAGCCTGTCTGGTTGTCGGTTCGGAAATCGGCGAAAGTCCATTTATGGAAAAAATACTTCTGAGAGGCAAGGGCGGCGGAAGCAAACAGAAACGAATCCTGGAGCTCAATCCCGGAAACGAATTTATCGATCGCTTCCGGCAGCGATTCGAAGCCAACCGGCAAGACCCCCTGCTTGGCGATTTCGCGGAGCTGCTGCTCGGCTACGCCTTTCTCGCCGAAGGTTCGGAAATTCCCGACACCGTTTCATTCAATACGGCGATGAATTCCGTGCTGAGCGCCGCCGTCTAGTTCGGAAATTTTTTTCAAAAAAGTAAACCGGAAATCGAAAATATGAAGATTAATGAAGGCGATCTGGTCGTTCTGACCGGAAACGAAATTAACGAAATACTATTGGGCAGAGAGGGCGAAATCATCGAAGCGGTCGCCGAAGCCTATAAATGCCACGGGCGCAACGAGGATTTTTTACCGCATTCGATTTTTCTGAGATTCCCCGACAGCGAAAAAAACAGAATTATCGGACTGCCGGCTTATCTCGGCGGCAGCTTTCAAAAATCCGGCATGAAATGGATCGCTTCTTATCCGGGAAACCACGAAAAGGGGCTTGACCGCGCATCAGCGTCGATAATCCTGAACTCCGTGGAAACCGGCATTCCGATAGCCCTGTTCGAAGGTTCGGTAATCAGTGCGAAAAGAACCGCCGCCAGCGCCGCCTTAACAGCCGCACAGGTCGTTACCGACCAGCAAATCGAAAAGCTCAGCCAGATCGGCTGCGGACTTATCAATTTCGAAACCTTAAGATTTCTGCGGCATGTTTTCGGCGCGATCCGGCAGGTTTTCGTATATGACATTCAACCGGAAAATGCGCTGATTTATAAGCGGAAATGCGAAAAATCTTTTGATGGTCTCGAAGTCGTCATCCTCGACGATGTGCCGTCGGCTTTCCGGGATTTTTCGCTGGTCTGTCTCGCTACGACAGCCGTCAAACCACACATCTCGGACCCTTCGCTGCTGAAAAAAGGCTCGACCATTTTACACACTTCGCTTCGGGATTTCACGCCGCAGGTGATTTTTAGTTCGGTCAACATCGTGGACGACATCGATCACGTTTCGCGGGCGCAAACTTCGATTCACCTCGCCCGGCAGCAAAATGGACAACATAATTTCATTCGCGGGACGCTGCCCCAAATTCTGCTTGGCGAGATCGAAGGTCGCGAAAATGAGGAGGAAGTGATTATTTCCAGCCCGTTCGGTCTCGGAATTCTCGATATTGCCGTCAGCGATTTAATTTACAAACTGGTTTCAAACAAAAGCAAAGGCACCGTCATTCCCTCGTTTCTGCCCGATTACTGGCTCGACAGAAATTAACCGCCGCATTCGAACCGCGCGCTTCGGGTCGAACCCCTTTCAACCCTTCTCCCGTTCTTAAACATAAATTTCCATGAACCAGGAGAAATACTATGAAAGTCTTGTTTACGTTTCTTTACCGGGGCGGATTGGCGCATCTTAACCCGCTTATCGCACTGCATTATCAATGCCGGAGGCAAAACATCGAAACAGCCTTTCTGGTTCCTCGATTCCGGCACGAATTTCTGAAAAAATTCAATCTCAATGTGCTCGACATAGACCATCAGCCGTCAGAAAAGATGGGATTCAGGACCGAGATTCAGGCTTACGGCAAATACAAACCGGACGTGGTCATAGATGACATGAGCATGACGACGCAGTTTGCCGCGCAGGTTTCGCAATTACCGCGAATCACGATCCAGCGCACCGGGATTTTTCCATTCGAAACCCGCGTCAATCCGAAACACCAGCACAGTATGGATCCGTTCGACATCAGCAAAATACCGAAAGTCTCGTTTCTCGGCATCCCGCAGCCCAGAAAGTTCACAGACCTTTTCGCCGCCGAAGGCAAAATCGTCCCCGGAATCAGGAGCCTGGAAGTTTTGCCGCCGCAGATTGCCGGCGATCCGGGTTATTTCTTTGCCGGACCGCTTATCATTGACGATTTCATCGCCGAAGCCGGTAATCAACAACTGAGCTTTACGTCGGTTTCGAAAGAAAACCCGAACATCGAAAACCTGAGGGATTTTTCGAGTCTCCGGCAATTCTTCGAAACGAACGGAAACCGGAAGACCGTCTATCTGACCTACGGCACGATTGCAGTCGGCGACGCTCCGCCCGCAATCGACGAGTTAATCAAATACCTGCTAAGTGAGGGCGTCGCCGTCGTATCGAGCGTGCCGCTCGTCGACGTGGAGAAAAAATACCAACCGCTTTACTTCTTTTCGAGATATTTGCCGATGCATTTTGTCTGCGAGCGAGTCGATTTGATGATCCATCATTGCGGCAGCGGTACGTATCATTACCCGATCATCCATAATGTTCCGACTATTATCATCGGAACGCGCTGTTTCGACCGCGAAGAGGTTGCCTACCGTTTGGCGGAAAAAGGCGCTGCGAGCTTTCTTCCCGATCCCGTCGAGGAGCCTGAATTTCTGGTAAAGATCAAAAAACTAATCGATTCGGGTCTGAATGACGCCGAATTTATCAAAAGACAAAAAAATCAACTGAGCCGCCTGAAAAGCGAAATTGACCGCACGGTTTCCGAATTCAACATCAGAGAAGTCGTCGAGTCGGTGCTTCGCGCCAAACAGACGCTGAGGATGAAATCAACAATAGGAACGTTATGATAAACAGCCAGACCATTCGAGAAAGAACCGCGCCAAGCGTTTCCGAAGGAATTTTAGAAACCATCGGCAACACTCCCCTAGTCAATTTGAAACGAATAAACCCCGAATTTAACTTCAACGCCTACGCCAAACTGGAAAGCTTCAATCCGGGCGGGAGCATCAAAGACCGCCCGGCTTTGAACGTGCTGCGCGAGGCTCTCAATTCAAAGAAAATCGATTTGAACACCACAATCATCGAATCAAGTTCCGGAAATATGGGAATCGGCTTGGCACAGGCTTGCGGTTATCTGGGAATGAAGTTCATTTGCGTGGTGGACAAAAAAACGACCAGCAAGAACATCGAGATTCTCAAAGTCCTCGGTGCCGAAGTCTTCGTTATTACCGAGCCTGACGCCGAAACCGGCGAGTTTCTCGCGGCACGCATTAAGAAAGTCAACCAATTGCTGGAAACCATTCCGAATAGTTTCTGGACGAACCAGTACGCGAACCTGGCGAATGCCCATGCACATTATTCTACTTTCAGCGAAATTCTCGACGCGCTCGACGGCAGACTCGATTACCTGTTCTGTTCGACGAGTTCCTGCGGAACGATTCGGGGCTGTTCGGAATACGCACGAAAATACGCCCCGAACACGCGAATCATCGGCGTGGACGCCGTCGGGAGCGTTATTTTCGGACACGAGCCGACGAAAAGAATTATTCCCGGGCACGGCTCGGCGCTGGTGCCGGGGCTTTTGAATCGCGAGCTGATCGACGACGTCGTACATGTTTCGGATTGGGACTGCGTGGTCGGCTGCCGCCGCCTCATCAAGTACGAAAGCCTGCTCGTCGGCGGCTCGTCGGGCGGCGTTTACCGCGCGTTGACCAAATATGCGGAACGGATCGAGCCGGGGTCCAATTGCGCAATGGTTTTTCCGGATCGCGGCGAACGCTATCTCGACACGATCTATTCCGACGATTGGGTACTGGAGAATTTCTCCTCGTTACCGCAAATTTAGCTCGTAAAAATGGACGATTTCGTAACCCGAATCTTGAATCTGCCGAAGCCCAAAAAGGCTTTACTGACCCGGAAACTGCCTCCGCTTTCGTTCAGTCAGCGGAGGTTTTGGTTTTTTGAAAAGTTTGAAAACCGGAACGCCTTAAACAACATTCTTCTCCCGGTGCTGATTAAGGGAAAACTGGAAATCGAGATTTTCGAAAAAAGCCTCAACCATGTAATAAAGCGGCACGAAATTCTGCGAACCTGTTTTCCGGTCATCGAGGACGAGCCGCTGCAACTGATCGTGCCGGAACTGAATTTCGTCTTTGAAAAGGTTGACTTAAGCCGCGAGCACGAGCAAGAGCGCGATGAGGAAATAAACAAGATCATCTATCAACAGGCGGTCGTGCCGTTCGATCTGGAAAAAACTCCCCTGCTTGCCGGAAAGATCATCGTCAAAAATTCGGATGAACACGTGATCCTGTTGACGCTGCACCACATTATTTTCGACGGCTATTCCTCCGCCCTGCTGATTAACGAGGTCAGCACCGTTTATAATTCCCTGCTCCGGGATACCGAGCCGGTGCTGCCCGGCTTACAGCTTCAATACGGCGACTACGCGCGCTGGCAGCAGGACGATAAAAACGCCGGGAAAACGGAGGAACATCTCCGCTACTGGAAATCACAACTAATCGGTCTGCCGCCGCTTTTTCAATTTCCGACGGACAAACCGCGACCGGCGCATCAGGAATTTATCGGAGATCATGAAAATATAAGTCTTTCGTCTCGTACCATCGATGAACTTAAAGAACTCGCCCGCCGACGCCGCGCCAGTCTTTTTATGATTCTGCTCGCCGGTTTCAAGGCTCTTCTGACGCGCTATACCAATTTGACGGATATTCCGATCGGCTGCCCCGTCGCGGGCAGAAACGTTCCCGGAACGGAAAATCTGATCGGACTTTTCCTCAATACGCTGGTTATGAGAACGCGTTTCAGTCCGCGTGCGACTTTTTCGGAATTGCTCGAAAAGGTTCGCGAAACCGTTCTCAACGCGCAGGATCATCAAAATATTCCGTTTGAAAAGATCGTGGAGGAAATCCAACCCGAAAGAAGCCTGAGTTATGCGCCGATCTTTCAGGTGCTGTTTTCCTTTCAAACTTTTTCGGGGCATTCCGCCGGTTTTTCGGGCTTGCAGTTCAATATGCTCGATTATGAAACGAAAAGCACGCAGGGATTCGATTTGGCGGTTAACCTCAACGAAAGCGCAAACGGGCTGGTCGGTTCCATCGAGTATGATGCAGGGCTTTTCGAGCGCGAAACCGTCGTCCGGTTCATTCGTCATTATGAGCAGCTGCTGGCGGCGGTTATTGAAAATCCGGACATCCCGATACATCAAATCGACATTCTCCGGGAGAACGAAAAGCGGCAGCTGCTGGTTGACTGGAACGGCGAAAGCTGCAAAACCGAAAACGCCTGGTTCGTTCACCGTATGTTTGAAAGTCAGGCTGCCCAAAATCCCGAACGGATCGCCGCTGCCTGTCTCGATAAATCTCTGAATTACCGGGAACTGAACGAAAATTCCAACAGAATCGCCAATTTTCTGATTGAGAAAGGATTTGTTCCGGGTTCCGTCGGGGCGATTTTGACCGACCGCAACCTGGATTTTCTGACTTCGATCCTTGGCGTGCTGAAAACCGGCGGCGCGTATCTGCCGCTCGATCCGTCGGCACCGGTCGAAAGACTCAAAAACATCATCGCTCAAAGCCGCCCGCGAGTCGTTTTAACGACCGCCGAACTCGAAAAAACCGCCGCCGATCTCGTGAACGAAGACGATTCCGGTGCGGGTCGGATTCTCCGGCTCGATAAAATAGACGGTCGCGGTCAAACTTCAAACCAAAATCCGGGTATCGAGTTCGACCCGCAAAATCTGGCGTATATTATTTTCACCTCCGGTTCGACGGGCAAACCGAAGGGCGTGATGCTCGAACATCGCGGGATGTCGAATAATATCCGGGCAAAAATCGCGGACTTCGAACTGCACGCCGAAGATGTCGTCGCTGAAACCGCGCCGCAGTTTTTCGATATGTCGGTCTGGCAGTTTCTCACCCCGTTGACCGTCGGAGGACGGGTCGAAATCATTCCGGACGACGTTCTTCAGAATCCGCATCAATTCTTTCCGTACATCGAAAAAAAGAAGGTTTCGATTACCGATCTCGTGCCTTCGTTCCTGAAAATGGTTCTGGGCGAAATCCCGGAAGCCGGTGACCCTGATCCGGCGGCGCTGCGGCTGCTGGTGACCGGCGGCGAAGCCCTGACGCCCGAATCGGTTCGCTGCTGGTTCGCCGTTTTTCCGCAGATCAGGCTTGTCAACGCCTATGGTCCGACCGAAGCGAGCGATAACATTACGCATTATTTCATCAATTCCCCGCCGGAAAAGGACGCGCTTCACATTCCGATCGGACGACCGATCCGAAATACCGGAGCTTATGTTCTGGGAGAAAATTTTGAGTTGATGCCGATCGGCTGTTTCGGCGAATTATTCATCGGCGGCGAGTGCGTTGCTCGCGGGTATTTGAACGAACCGGCGTTAACCGCCGGCGTTTTCGTGCCCGATCCTTTTTCGGAAATTCAAGGAGCGCGAATGTTCCGCACGGGCGACGTGGCGCGGGTTTTACCGAACGGTTTGATAGAATGCGTCGGGAGAAAGGACAATCAGCTAAAAATTCGCGGATTTCGGATCGAGCCGGGCGAGATCGAAAACATATTGCTTCAGCACGAAGCGGTGCTGGAAGCGGTCGTGCTCGCCGTTGCGGATCAAAATAACGGGTCGAATCTTGTTGCCTATATCGTTCCGGGTAACGACTTCCCCGCCGACCGCATACGGCTTGCCGGGGAACTAAAAACCTTCCTTCAGAAACGGCTTCCCTATTACATGGTTCCGGCTTTTTACGTTCCGGTCGGGCAAATCCCGCGCACGGCGACGGGCAAATTGGACAGAAAAGCATTGCCGGCGGCGGAGACCGATCGAAAGGAAGCAAAGGAGGCGAGGCTCGCTCAATTGACTCCGACCGAAGAGATTCTCCGCGCGGTTTGGATGGAAGTCCTCAAAATCCCGCATATTTCTGAAAAAGACAATTTTTTCGATCTCGGCGGACATTCGCTGCTGGCAACGCAGGTGACTTCGAGGATTCGAAAAATATGGAGTCTGGACATTCCGCTGCGCGACGTTTTCAGCGTTCCCGATCTGCGCGGACTGGCTTCTAAAATCGACGAACATCTTGCCGTCAATTCACCGCGCAACTCCGCAGCGCACGAGATAGAAAAGCGCAGCCGGGTTGATCGAACACCGCTCTCATTTTCCCAACAGCGGTTGTGGTTTATCGAAAATCTCGAACCGCAAAGCTCGCTTTACAATATTCTGACGGCGATCCGTCTGAAAGGCGCGTTCAATGTCGAGACTTTAAATAAAGCCGTTAATTTCATTATCCGCCGGCAATCTTCTTTGCGGACGGTGTTTGATACCATCGAGAGCCGCGCCTTTCAAAAAATATTGCCCGAGCTGGAAATCGAATTGGCGGTCGAAAACGAGGAAGCCTTTACAGTCACGGAAAGCGAGAAAAAAGTCAAAGAGCTGATCGCCGAGGAGTCACGGCATTGTTTCGATCTTCGAACCGCGCCGCTTTTCAGATTCCGCCTGCTGAAAACCGCCCCCGCCGAGCATCTCATCACGCTCAATATGCACCACATCGTTTCGGACGGCTGGTCAATGGGAATTTTTATTTATGAGATTGCCGCCGTTTACGAAGCGCTGGCGAAGGAACAGCACCCGGAATTGCCCGAGCTGCCGGTTCAATACGCCGATTATGCTTTCTGGCAGCAGGACTGGATGCAAAGCGCGGAATTTTCATCCCAAATGAATTACTGGCGCGCCGCGCTGGCGGATGCGCCGGCGCTGATCGAAATGCCGACCGACCGACCGCGACCCTCGATACAGACTTTCGGCGGGAAAAGACAGCAAATCGAAATCAAAACGGAGGTCGTCAACTCACTGAAAGCGGCGGCGGGCAGCGAGGGGGCGACTCTTTTTATGGTTCTGCTCGCCGGATTTTACCTGCTGTTACACAAATATTCCGACCAGCAGGACATCCTGATCGGAACGCCAATCGCCGGTCGAAACAAAAAAGAGACGGAAAATCTGATCGGATTTTTCGTCAACACGCTCGTTTTGCGAGTCGGCTTAACGTCCGAAACCACGCTCGGCGAATTGATCGCCGACGTCCGCCGGGTTTGTTTCGATGCTTACGCGCATCAGGACATTCCGTTCGAAAAACTGGTCGAAGAAATCAATCCCGAACGGGATTTAAGCTATTCTCCGCTTTTTCAAATCGTTTTCGGGCTGCAAAATACGCCGCCCCAGGATTTTACGGTTCCCGAACTGGAACTCGAACCCGTCAATTTCGAAAACGGCTCTTCAAAATACGACATCACGCTGTTTATGAACGAGTCGGGTGCCAGACTTTTCGGTGTTCTGGAATATAATCCCGACCTGTTCGACGGCGAAACCATCGAACAAATTCTCCGTCATTACGAAAACATTCTATCCGAAATCTCCAGCCAAAGGACGCAAACGATAGCGGCGGTGTCAATGCTGACGGAATCCGAAAAAGCCGAAGTTCTGGGAATGGGAATGTCCGCCCTGAACCTGAACCTTTCGGAAACCGTGGTCGAGACCTTCGAGAGACAAGCCGAAAAATTCCCCGCCCGGACGGCGCTGGTGTTTGAAGATCGGAAAATGACTTATTCCGAATTAAACCGGAAAGCCAACCGGTTGGCGCATTTTCTGTTGAGCCGCACATTTACGGCAAACCCGAAAATCGGTCTGTACATGAAACGCAGCGCCGATTCGGTGGCGGCGATGCTCGCGGTTTTCAAAGCGGGCGGAGTTTATGTTCCGCTGGATCCGGATTACCCTCCCGAGCGTTTGGATTTTATGATCGCCGACGCGAATCTCTCGTCGGTGCTGACCGATTCGGCGCTTGAAGTCGATCTCGATCCGGAATCGGCAGAATTGTTCGGGCTTCGGGAAATCGAAGATGATTTGCCGGCTTTTCCCGATTCGAACCCGACCGGCAGGAGCGGCTTTTCCGACATCGCCTATTTGATCTATACGTCCGGCACATCGGGACAACCGAAAGCCGTCGTCATCGATCACGGAAATCTTGCCGCGACGATGCTTTACAGTCAATCCAGATTTCGATTCGAAGCCGCCGACGCAATGCCCTGTCTGGCATCGTTTTCATTCGATATTTCCCTTTTCGAAGTTCTTCTGCCGCTATTAAACGGGGGAACTTCGGTGGTTTTCGGAAAAACCGAGATTCTGGAAATTTCCGCTATCGTCGAAAGGCTCGCCGAATTCACTCATCTGCATGCCGTTCCGAGTCTGATGCGTCAGATCGTCGAATTCGTCAACCGCCGGGACCGAGAAGGCAGCCGTCCGGAAATCAAACCGCTCAAACAGCTTTTTATCGGCGGCGACAAGGTTCCGGGCGACCTGCTTGCCGAGATGCAGAAATGTTTTCCGCACTCGGACATAAATATTTTATACGGTCCGACCGAAGGCACAATCATTTGTTCGTATTACCGGCTCGGACAGGACGAAAAACTTTCCGCGCATCTGATCGGAAAACCCATCGGCAACAACAGCCTGTTGATCCTCGACCGGAACCTAAATCCGGTTCCGACGGGCGTCCCCGGGGAGCTGTTCCTGGGAGGTCGCAGCATCGCCCGCGGTTATCATAACCGCGAAGCGCTGGATGCCGAAAAATTCATCCTTCGCGGGAACGAAAGATTTTATCGAACCGGCGATTTAACAAGATTCCGGCGTTCCGGCGATATAGAGTTTATGGGGCGCATCGACGATCAGGTAAAAATTCGCGGCTACCGCGTCGAGCTGGGCGAGATAGAATCGGTCTTGCTCGAAAACGAAGCGGTTCAGGAAGCCGTGGTTATGGCGGTCAGCGAAACACGCGGCGAGCAGACCATCGCCGCATACATTGTTCCGGCAGGCGGCTTCGCGCCGACCGACGAAGCTTTGCGCGAATATTTGCAGTCCAAACTGCCGACTTTCATGATTCCCGCTTTTATCTATACGGTTGATAAAATCCCGCTTACCTCCAACGGCAAAGTGGATCGCGTCGAGCTTCGGAAAATGAAGTCCGGCAGCCTGGAATCGACGATACTTTTTGCGGCTCCGCGAACTGCATCGGAAAGAAAAATCGCGGAAATTTGGAAGGAAATTCTGAAAGTCGAGGAAATCGGCATCCACCATAACTTTTTTTCCGTCGGCGGTCATTCGCTGCTTTTGCTTCAACTCCGGGAAAAATTATCGAAAGCTCTCGCCCGTCCGATCTCGGTAATCGACTTGTTCCGTTATCCGAGCATCGGCGCATTTGCCGATTTTCTTGAGGAAAATCAAAATCGGCAAATTGAAAATAACGACGTTAACGAGCGCTCAAAGCTTCAAAGGCTGGCGCTCAACCGCCGGAAGCAGAAAAAAACCGTCAGAGGCTGAACAAATCGCCGAAAACGGGCGTTAATACTCAGATGCCGCCTTCAAATTTCCAACTTGCCGGCTGGACGACCCGCAATCACCCTTCGGTAATGGAGCGGATGCTGCGCGGCTTGTCCGACCCGCAGATGATTTCCTTCGCTCTCGGTCTGCCCGCACCGGAGCTTTTACCGGCGAAGGAATTTGCCGTGTGCCTCGATCGGGTTTTACAAAAAAACGCGGTTTCGCTTCAGTATCAACCGCCCCTGCGGTCGCTCAAATCGCACATCGTCAGACTGATGAAAACGCGCGGAGTGGAAACCTCCGAGGATAACGTTTTTCTGACGAGCGGCGCGCAGCAGGGAGCAAATCTGCTGGTTCATCTGCTGTTGAACGTCCGGGGCGACGTTATACTGGAAGAAAAAACCTATACCGGATTTCAGCAGATTTTAAAGCCCTTCGATCCCCGTATTTTCGTGATCCCTTCCCTGCCGAATACCGGTTTCGATCTTGAGGCGCTGTCCGATCTGCTGGCAAGCGGAGTTCGACCGACCTTTTTCTATACCGTCGCCGACGGTCACAATCCGCTCTCCCTGAATCTCGATCTGGTTAAAAGGCAGTCACTGATTCGTCTGGCGCGAGCCTATAAATTCCCGATCATCGAGGATGATCCGTACGGTTTTTTAAATTACGACGAAATGCCGCTTCCGCCCCTGCTCGCTCTCGATTCCGAGTTCGTGTTGTATGTCGGAACCTTTTCGAAAATTCTCGCTCCGACACTCCGCACGGGATGGGTAATCGTGCCGGAGGAATTGATGCGCCAGTTAGGCAGCTTAAAGGAAGCTGCCGACATCAATACCGCAACTTTAAACCAGTTTCTGATCAACGAATTTTTCGAAACTCAGGATTTTACCTCGCATCTCTTGAATTTGAAAACCGAGTACGCCCGCCGGCGCAATTCTCTGAGCGAAGCCCTGATCGAAAAATTTCAAAGCTTTGCCCGCTGGCAAAATCCCGCAAACGGACTATTTACCTGGCTGGAATTTCCCGAATGGGTCGATACTGAAAAACTTCTCGAACATGCGCTGGCTTATCAAAAAGTGGCGTTCATTCCGGGTCATCTCTTTAACGTCAGCGAAAGCCGCGCCGGCTCGAACTGCGTTCGGCTCAATTTCACCCACGCTCGAACGGAAACGATTTTTGACGGCGTCGGGAAAATCGCATCGGCAATCGAAGAAATCGGTTTTCGATAAAAACGGTGAAATATACGCTCAACCTAAGCCGGCTATTTCGATTTGCCCGATGTCCCGATCTGATAAAAAATATGTTCTAAATATTTCGGTTTTATTTAACTTTTAATAAGTCGCGCGCGCAAAACCGAAACTATTTTTTAAGCATATTTGAGTTGTTTACTCGGATATGCTTTCATTTTATGCGTATATTCGCCATTTCCGATCTGCATACCGATTTCCAGGCAAACTGGCTGGAATTGCAGCAGAGTTCACAAACGCTCTTCAACGAGGATATTCTGATCGTTCCGGGCGACATCGCCGATCGGATGGAGGTTATTGTCAAAACCCTCGAGTTTTTAAAATCCATATTTCGCGAGGTTTGTTACGTTCCGGGAAACCACGAACTTTGGTCGAAGCGCGAATCGAAAACCTCGCTTCTGAAGTTAAAAGAAATCCTGGGTTTTTGCGAAAACAGCGGGATTCATACAAAACCAGTCCGGTTCGCGGACGTTTGGCTCGTTCCGCTTTTATCCTGGTATCAGACGGAAAAATTACCCGAGGCGATCGAAAAAGATGAAACACTCATGCTTTGGACGGATTTGTATTTTTGCGACTGGAAGGATATTCGGGGCTGCGTATCGGATTTTATGTCCGGAATGAATTTAGAGTCGATCAGCCGTCTTAAGGGCGGCAAGGTCATTTCATTTTCTCATTTTTTACCCCGCAGGGAACTTCTTCCCGATATGAGCAGAATCCGCTTTAAAGGTCTGGAATACGTTTCGGTTTGCCCGCAAATCCAGCAGCAAATTCAAATTCTCGACTCGAAAATACATATTTTCGGGCATACCCACATTAACTGCGATTTAATGATCGACGGTGTCAGATACGTCCAAAACGCCTTCGGCTATCCACGCGAAAAAGGACTGAAAAGGATCGATCCTTTCAAATATATTGCAAACGTCGAAGAGTTTTCCCGCTTTGAATAAGATTAAACAACCCCGAATTCGAAATTGTTTGCCGTTCGGTCGGGAGAGGCGGCGGTTTTGCTAAAATCCTGCTAAATATTCGTCGAATTTTTCAAAAATTTCCGCCGGCAGCGGCAAACTTTCAAGCCTGTGGACAACATAACTGCTGCCGTCATGCGGACCCGGTTTTGCTTTTTTTTCCAACAGTTTCAAGTCCATCAGCCAACGTTCCTGTTTGTAAAGCGTGGCGATCCCTTTAATGCCCGCCTTTGACATCAATTCATGATTTTTGATGCGCGCGCGTCCTTTCGAATCCGCCAACCGGATCAAAGTCGCGTAAAGTTTCAAAGAACTTGCCCGAAGGACGTCCGACAATTCGTAAATTTCTTCGATGCTTTCGGCGTCCAGCAATTTCAGCAATTCGTGTTCGGTCACCCGCGGGTTTTCCTTACCTTTACCCGTCATTTCAGGTAATTTTTTATTCGATTTGTCGGAAACCGCTGTTTTCGATTGAATGGTCGAAATTTCTTCCTTTTCAACCGGCTCTGGCGCTTTGTCTTTTTTGACTTTATTGAAACCGGCGGCTTTCCCTTCCGGATTTTCGTTCGATTCTACTTTTTTCTCGTCGGATGCGGTTTCTTCAATCAAATTCGTAAAGCCATCCGTTGATTTGATCGGCTCGGACAATATGATCGGAGTTAACGTAAATCCTCCTTTTCTCGCTTTTCCTTTTGCTGTCGTCATCTTACTTTTCCCTCCTAAACCATTTAATTACCTCGTCTGCCATTTTCTGATAATCGACCGCCGCCCGGCTGTTTTTATCATAGTCAAAGATCGTCTGATGATAGCCGCGGGCGTGACCCAGATTGGTATCCGTTCTGATCTGAGCGAAAAATTTGCCCTCAAAAGAAGATTTGCAATGCGACAAAATGGTTTCGGTAAGGGTTAAACGCCGATCCACTTTTGTCATGACCGCCCCCATCAGTCTCGTTTCAATTTCCAGCTTCTGACAAATTGCCTCCTTTGCCTTGATGAAATCGTCCACTCCCTCAACCGAATCAACACCGATCTCGATGGGAATCAAAATATCCGTCGAATACACCAGAGCGTTGACATTAACTATGGTCGAACCCGGACCGCAATCCAACATGATATAATCAAATCCTTCCAAACCTTTCATTGCCCGCGCCAAAGCCTTTTCCCGCCCGAATTCCCCTGCCAGCTCGGTTTCCAGCAAAGCCGTTGTTCTGTTGGACGGTAACAGAAAAAGATTTTCTCGCACCCGTGCGATACTTTCCTGCACCCGGCTGATACCTTTAATGACCGTATAAACCGTCGGAGTCAGTTCGTTCACCTCGTAACCCAAACCGCGCGTGGCATTTCCCTGCGGATCCAGATCCATAATCAAGACTCTTTTCCTTCGCAAAGCCAAAGCGTGTCCTAGATTTATGGCGGTTGTTGTTTTACCGACCCCGCCTTTGAATACTCCGATCATTATCTTTTTTGTCGAATTATTTATCATAACAAATATATGTGCAGAAATTTATAAACCATTGGTGTCGTTATGTCAAACAGGTAGTCTATAACAAAGTATTTATCCGGTCGTGTTAATATTCACAGTCAACATAACTTTAGTATATGCTTTACTAGTTCATTTGTTTTGTAATAGCTGTACTTCTTCTGAATATCTACTGAATATCACCTGTTCTTTATACAGGCATATTTATTGATAACAGGGTGTTTAGTTGATTTAATAAGTTATGTTACTGGAAAAAAAATAGGGTAAGAAACGTTGAAAATAATTTGGTTGATTACTTTTTAGGTACTTGATAGCCGCCGGTTCGATCGACTGTGCCGTGCCAATCATGTTGAATAAATATTTTATCGGGGTTTCTAAAATCGTTGGTGACCCATGGTTCATGCTGAAGAATATTCATTTTTTGCCGCCAAATGGCAATCATGGTTTCGATCATCGGAGCGCCGTGAAGAATTGGAAGAGGGAATTTAAGGGCGACTTCGCGATTAATGAGGGCACAGGCGGGATGCAGGTATTTGATACCGCGGGAAACGTTAAACCCGTCTTCATTGACATTTTGAACATCGCCGATTCCGTAACTTTCGGGTTTGATTTTCGAGTGCAAATCCTCGACAAAGCCGGGTTTTAGAACGATAAGATCCGAGTCCAGAAGAAGAATCTGATCGGATTTAATGGTTTTAAATGCATAAGCCATGCCCGGACCATGATGAATATTATAGGGAAAATGATGGATTTGAACTTTAAAGCGATTTGTAAATCCGGAAATAAGGGAGTAATTAAATTCGTCGGAGCCGTCCACGACAATAAACGGCAAATCATAAAATTTTCGAAAGGAGAAAAGCAGTCTTTCGAGAAAATCCGGGGTATTGTAATTAACGGTCAAAGCTGTAATTTTCATCGGTTAAAAACAAATTTTAAAGAAGCCGAATGGAAATCGTAAAAGAAATAAAAGGCAGCCGGAAAACTTCGATTCTCGAAAGATACGACAAAATATTATGGATTACAAGTAAAAAATTCAATGGAAATTGTTATTTGGTGAAAATTAAAATACCTGAAAAGAAAGTTTGACCGGTGAGGATTGAGGTTGCCGGGAGCGAAAAAAGAGCCCCGAAAGATAAAGTAAATTTAGAGATAAAGTATTGACTTTGCTTTTTTACTCATGGTAGATTGTTTCAACCATCGTAATAATTTTTAAAGAAAACTTTAAAAAAACATCCTGGTGAAATCATATTTCCGACTGCGGTAGCTATAACCAAAAACATTCGATTCTCTTTCTTCCTTGTAAATTTTTGGAATCAAAATCAACAAAAAATTCTGTTTCCTTTCAGAAATCAAAAAAACTCGCGATCGCGTGATTCTTGTCTGTATTAACGACATTACAAAAAAGTTAAAGCCGCTGTTTCAAGGCGAAAATGAGGTTATGAAAATAAATGAATCATTGGATTTGAAGTACGGCAAAGGAACGATCAAATTCGGGTTTGAAAGGGATAAATTCGAGATTCTCGAACCCGTCAGAGTCCGGGAGAGAAAATTGAGCGACGCCGAAATATTAAAATCCATGGCTGACCCGATAGAATCCGAGGAACTGGCGAATATAGTGAAACCCGGGGAAAAGATTTTAATCGCGGTGCCGGATGCAACCAGATTAGTTGGGTCAACTAGAATCTGTCGGCTGGTCGCGGATTTGTTGGGAAAAAACGGAATTGCAAAAAACGACGTAAAGTTTTTAATCGGCGGCGGCATTCACAGAAAACCGACGCCCCGGGAGATTGAATGGGTACTCGGAAGAGAAATTTCGGAAAATTACGAAGTTCAGTGTCATGATGCCGTTGACGAATCGAGACTGGCAGAAATTTGTGTAACAAGTCGGGGAACGCGAGTTAAGGTCAATGCAGAATTGTTGAAAGCAGATCAAGTTATTCAAATAGGCGGAATAGGTTTTCATTATATTGCGGGGTTTTCGGGGGGGCGAAAAGTTATTTTGCCCGGCTGTGCCGGAGAAAGTACGATTCAGCAAAACCACAAGCTGGCTTTTGACCGGAATACGTTGGAAAAAACGGTCGGAATTGAATCGGGCAACCTCGAAAATAATCCGGTTCATGCCGACATGATCGAGGCGGTTAGTTTTTTGCAGCCTTCATTTGCGATTAACACGGTAATAAACCAAAGAAATGAATTAACGAAAATCTATTGCGGACACTGGAAAAATTCACATCTTGAAGGATGCCGGGAATATTACGAAAAAAATATTTGCGACTTCAAAGCCAAACGAGGAATGACAATCGTCAGCGCGGGCGGCTTTCCGAGAGACGCCAATTTGACACAATCTCACAAAGCGATGGAACATGCCGCAGGGACATTGAAAGAGAACGGCGCAATGATCGTGCTGGCGGAATGTGTCGACGGTCTGGGAAGACGGGATTTTCTGGATTGGTTCGTCCCCGGCGGGTCAGATGGAACGGCGAAAAAGCTGTTGGAAAATTACAAGGTTTACGGGCAGACGGTTTGGGGAATTCGCTGGAAGACCGAGAAATTCAGGGTTTTTTTGATTTCCGAGATCGAACCGAAGCTGGTTGAAAGGATGGGGATGATTCCAAGCAGAACGATCGAGGAAGCGATTGAAAAATTCGGCGCGCAAACCGACGGCTACATCATCCCGCGGGGTCTGACGACTTTGCCGCAATTGCAGAAAAAAGCAACGGTCGGGAATTGATTTATGATAAGCCGGAAGAACGATTGGTTCAGGATTTTTGCTCCCCGACCGGAAGCGATTTGCCGGTTGTTTTGTTTTCACTATGCGGGTGGCGGGGCTTCGATGTTTCATTCCTGGCTGCGTCATCTCCCGGAAGATATCGAGATGGTGGCTGTCCAGCTGCCGGGTCGGGAGAACCGGTTTTTGGAAACTCCGGTCAAGAACCTGGGTGATCTCATAAAAAAATTGTATTCGGAAACCGCCCCGCTGCTCCATAAGCCCTTTATCGTTTTCGGACACAGCATGGGCGCACTGATCGGATTCGAATGGACGCATTATCTGGCGGAAAATCAAAAACAAACGCCGGAAAGATTGATTGTTTCCGGACGGCAGTCGCCGCATTTACCGCGAAAATTTCCGCCGATTCATCATTTGCCGGAGGAAGAATTTATCAGGGAAATAGTAAAATTTGACGGGATCCCCGCTGAAATTCTGAATGATGTCGAACTGCGGGCTTTGTTTTTCCCGACTCTCCGGGCTGATCTTGAAATGTGTGAAAAATACGTCTTCCGGGAAAAAGCCAAACTCAAGGTGCCGATCAGCGTTTACGGCGGAAAAACGGATGCCGGGGTAAATGAAAAAGAACTTGCGGCTTGGGAACGCGTCACCGAAAATTACGCCGGGCTAAAGTTATTCGAAGGCGATCATTTTTATTTCAGAAACTCACGCGAGGCGTTTCTGAACAGCTTCGCCGAGGAGCTGGAAGCCGCCGTCAAAAATATGAGGTTAAAAAAAAGCTCGGCAATTTTTTTCAGCAAACCGAATTTATAAGTTCGTTCGAAAACCGAATCCTGCATTTCTCCGCAAATAAAAGTGTTGACCACAAAAAATCATAATTTGAAGGATTTAGATAATGAGGAAACTTTTGTCGCTCTGCTCGACTATCGTGCCGGGAAAACCTCCGATAAAGGTTTTTACTTTTACCGGGACCGAACAAGCTTCGATTTTTTAAGTTTTAAAGCCTTGTCGGTAAAGTCTCGTGCGATTGCTTTCGAAATCCGTAAATATTGCGAAAAAGGGGCGCGGGCGCTGCTTTTTTATCCACAGGGTTTGGAGTATATAACGGCGTTTTTCGGATGCCTGTACGCGGGAGTAATAGCGGTTCCGGTCTATCCGCCGCGAAATAACCGGAATTTTGAAAGACTCGACTCCATCATCCAAAACTCGGGGGCGGAGCTGGCACTGACGACCGGAAATTTATCGAACACCGTCGGTCAATTAATCAATGACGGCGAGAAGTATAAAAATTTAACGCTGGTCGAAACAGACTGTTTGAATGAAGAACAGGGGCAAAACTGGGCAAATATTAAAATTGACTCCGCCGATATTGCGTTTCTTCAATACACTTCAGGCTCGACCGGAAACCCGCGCGGCGTCATCGTTAAACACGAAAACCTCTTCCATAATTCATCTTTGATGAAAACGGCGTTTGAATACGATACGGAAAGTCATTGCGTCAGCTGGCTGCCGATGTACCACGACATGGGTTTGATCGGCAGCATTCTCCAGCCGATTTACGGAGGTTATTCCTGCTCGATCATTTCGCCCGCTGCCTTTTTGCAAACGCCTGTCAAATGGCTGCAGCTGGTCTCTGACCGGAAGGCGACCATCAGCGGGTCGCCGAATTTCGGGTACGAACTCTGCGTCAAAAAAATCGTTGCGGAAGAATTAAAGGGGTTGGATCTGAGCAGCTGGAAAATCGCTTTCAACGGTTCGGAACCGGTGAGTAGCGAAACGATGCGGGCATTTTCCGAAAAATTCGCCGTTTGCGGGTTCGATCCGAAAGCCTTTTTCCCGTGCTACGGTCTGGCGGAAACGACGCTGTTCGTTTCCGGCGGAAAAGCCGGTGAAGGAACGACAGATTCCCGGCTCGGTTTATCCGAAGAAAAGAATCCTGATCCGGCATCCGGTTCGAGCGTCGGAGCCGGGGATTTCGTCTCGTCCGGTAAAATTTACGATGCGGAACAAAGCGTCATAATATTCGATCCGACTGCCGGAAAAGAAGCTGCCGAGAATGAAATCGGCGAAATCTGGGTGCGCGGAAAAAGCGTCGCGGACGGATATTGGAATAACCCTGAAGAAACCGAAAAAGTCTTTCGTGCGAGGCTTCCGGGAAAAAGCGAAGACCACTTAGCGACCGGTGACCTGGGCTTTAAGCGTGACGGAATGCTTTACGTCACCGGACGCATAAAGGATTTAATCATCGTTCGCGGCGTCAACCATTACCCCCAGGACATCGAGCAGACGGTTGTCGGTCTCGATCCGACTTTTGCCTCGAACGGCTGCGCGGCTTTTTCGATCAACGAAGCGCGGGAAGAATATCTGGTCGTCGTGCTGGAGATCAGACGCCCTCGAAAATATGAGCTGGCGGATTTGAGAACCGCGATCAGCCGTGCGATTGCTTTCAAACACGGAATCGAACCGAGAAAAATATTATTTACCAAGCCGAATTCGATTCCCAAAACGACGAGCGGAAAAATTCAACGCTTCCGTTGTCGAGAGCGGTTTCTCGACGGCTCGATTGAGGAAATAGCGCAGAAAAATGAAGGGGCGCTAAAATCCGGGTCGCCCGAAAATACGGAAATTCCGCCGGCAGAAGTCGGAGAAAAGAAAATCGCGGGATTATATGCCGACCTGAACGACTGGCTGTCGAAAGACGAAAACTCGAACCGGATCGTCGAACAACCGAACGGTTTTGCCGCTTTCGGAAAGTATGAACTGAGCGGGCTGGATTCGCTGCGGATTTTGGAATTGATCCATCTTTTTGAGAAAAACAATCGGGCGATCGGTTTCACGGAAATCGAAGAAAGCACGACTCTGGGCGAATTGCTGGAAAAAGCGGGAGAAATTTCGCAGGAATCCGGTGAAAAGTTTGACGAGGTTTTAAGATCGGATGTCTGGCAGACCCTGTCTTACGGTCAGCAAGGATTTTGGTTCCGCCACCAGCTTTATAAGAAATATTCGCCGGACAACGTGATAATCGCTCTGCGGATTAAAAACGATTGCGACATCGAAATATTCGGAAAAGCTTTTGAAAAGGTCGTTGCCCGGCACGAAATTTTAAGAATGGGTTTCGTGTTACAGGAAAACGAATTAAAAAGCCGATTTTGGGAAAGCCCGAAAACCGTGCCGGAAGTTCTGGGTTTGACCGACAGCGGGGAGGACTTTGCCGAAACAATCGCCGAATTCGCTTACGAAAAATTTGAAATCGAGGAAAAACCGCTTTTTCAGATTCGTTTATTCAAATCGAACGATGCCGGCAGGGTGCTGGTCATAAAGTTTCATCACAGCGTGGTCGATTACTGGTCGCTGCGCATCATCGCGGCGGAACTCGATTTTTATTACCGCTGCGTCGAAGAGAAAGACGAACGCGAAATTCCGGAGCCGGCAGCGCAATTTGCCGAATTTGCAGCTTGGCAAAATAACTGGGTGGAAAGCCCAAAGGGAAAGGAGGCTTTGACTTTTTGGGGGAAAAAATTAAGCGGAGATTTGCCAGTTTTCTCCTTTCCGATCAGGAAAAACAACGCGGCGGAGCCGGTTTTCAAAGGCGAAAAAATTGATTTCGTCCTGGATCCGGTTTTGGGCGCTGAGTTGCGAAGGTTTTGTCGTCGTCAAAAAACGACGCTTTTTAAGGTCGTTTTGGCTTCATATTTTTCGATACTTTACCGCCTGACCGGGCAGCCGGAACAGATCGTCGGGACGCCGTTTTCAGGCAGAACCTCGATCCGCTGGACGAGCGCCGTCGGGTATTTCGTAAATCCCCTGCCGCTCAGATTAAGCATTTCCGAGCGAGACAATTTTATCGGAATTCTAAAAATACTCGAAAGGGAAATCGGCGAGAGCAAAAAACACCAGAATTACCCGTTTCACCTGCTCGTCGAAAAACTTCAGCCGAAGCGGGCAAAGGGAAAAAGTCCGATCTTTCAAACGATGTTCGTTTTTCAAAATCAGATCGAAAACGATTCTTTGAACGCTTTGGCGCTCGGCGCGCAGAAGGAAACGATAAAAATCGGCAGCGCCGAGTTCGAGGGGTTTGATTTGCCATTACTGGCTTCGCAATTCGAACTGGCACTGCATGTTTCGGAAACGAAAGACGGTATTCTCGGAAAATTCGAGTTCGATGCGGATTTGTTCGAAAGAGAGACGATCGAAAAACTGATCGGTTTTTGGTCGAATTTGTTGAAAAATTCGGTCGAAAATCCGGAAACTCCGATTAACGGGCTGTCGATTCTCGATCAAAGCGAAGCCGCCAGCCTGACTTCGAGCCTTTCCGGGAATCGTGCGGCGGTGCCCGATTCAAAACTGATCCAGCATTTTTTTGAAGAGCAGGCAGAAAAAACGCCTGACGCCGAGGCGGTCGTTTCGGAAAGCGGAAAAATAACTTACCGCGAATTGAACGAAAAAGCCGAGCATCTGGCGGACGTTCTGATCCGCGCCGGCATCGGCGGAGAAAAGCCGGTCGGAATCTGTCTGCCGCGAACGACGGATTTACCGGTTAGTATCCTGGCGGTTTTCAAAGCCGGCGGGGCATACGTGCCGCTCGACTCCAATTACCCCGTTGAGAGGCTTCGATATATCGTCGAGGATTCGGGGATCGAGACGGTCATCACGTGCAGGGAAAGCGCCGGAATATGGACGGATAAAATCGCCCGCCGCATATTGATCGAGGAAAGCGAAATCCGGATAAACGGCGCAGGGCGGCGAAAAAGGGCTGTCAAAAACTTTCCCGGCAATCTGGCTTATATTATTTACACTTCCGGTTCGACCGGTTTGCCGAAAGGCGTCGCGATTGAACATCGGAGCGTCGTCGCCTTCTTGCAATGGTGCCGGAATTACTTCCCCCCGGAAACCTTCCGTCAAACATTGGCTTCGACCTCGCTGAATTTCGATCTTTCGATTTTCGAGCTGCTCGCCCCGTTATCTACCGGCGGTACGGTCGTGATGTCGGAAAACGCGTTGTTTTTGCCGGAAGTAATGAAAAAACGAGAAATTTCGCTGGTCAACACGGTTCCGTCGGCAATCGCCGAACTGGTCAGAACGAAAAATTTGCCGCGAAATATCAGGACGATCAATCTCGCGGGCGAGCCGCTGCCGAAATGGCTGGCGAATTCGTTATACGTCGATTTCGGCGTTGAAAACGTTTTCAATCTCTACGGTCCTTCGGAGGACACGACCTATTCGACCGTCGCCCGAATCGAGCCGAAGGCGGAGAAAATAACTATCGGGACGCCGTTGGAAAATACCCGTATTTATCTTCTGAATCAAAGCCTACAGCTTGTTCCGGAAGGTTATAAGGGGGAAATTTACATCAGCGGTCAAGGTTTGGCGAGAGGTTATTTCGGAAAGTCGGAGATGACCGCCGAGCGGTTTTTGCCGGATCCCTTTGCAAACGAGCCGGGCGGCAGAATGTACAAAACCGGCGATCTCGGGCGTTTCTTGGCGGACGGCAGGCTGGAATATCTCGGCAGGTCGGACAGCCAGGTAAAAATTCGCGGCTTTCGGATTGAACTCGGCGAAATTGAAACCGTACTGACGGAACATCCGGCGGTCGGTGAAGCGGTCGTGATGACGGTTGAAAAGCATCAGGGGATTATTCAGTTAGCGGGTTTTCTGGTTTTAAACTCAGCTCGCCGCGAAGAATTTTCGGTCGGCGAATTAAAATCATTTCTCCAAACGAAACTTCCCGAATTTATGGTCCCGCAGTATTTTTCGATACTGGAAACCATGCCGCTGACGCCGAACGGCAAAATCGACCGGAGCCGGCTGCGAAATCTGAAATTCGATCAGCCCGCGCCCGAAAACGCTTTTGTCGAGCCGCGAAACCGGATTGAAGCCGAACTTGCCGGAATTTGGAAGGAAGTTTTGAAATTGGAACGGGTCGGGGTGGAAAGCAATTTTTTCGAATTGGGCGGAACCTCGCTCCACCTGATGCAAATCGCCTCGCGTATTAGGGAACTTTACCCGCGAGAAATGTCGTTCCGGAAACTCTTTAACTCATTCACGATTGAAGAGCAAGCCAGGCTGCTCGCAACAGAGCCTTCGCTGCCGCCGGCTGTCAATGAACGTGACGCGATTTCCCCGGTGGCGCGCACGAACCGGAAGGCGGTAATTACGATCGAATAAAAAGTCCGACGAACTGACGATAATTATGACCGATTTAAGTCTGAAGGTTTCTGAATCAGCCGGCGTTTCCAACGGAAACAATAGCGAAGTCTTTGTGCTTCCGATGTCTTATGCGCAGCAGAGATTGTGGTTCGTCCAAAATCTCACTCCGCAGAGCAATCAATACAACGTTGCCGGAAAACTGACCTTTGCCGGCGGGTTGAGTGAAGAGCTGTTGAAAAGGTCTTTCGAATATTTAACCGAACGTTATGAAATCCTCAGAACGAACTTTAAATTAATCGATGATGAACCGTCGCAGATCATTTTCGCGCAGTCGCCGGTTGATTTCGAAAGAACGAGCCTCAACGAATCGAGCGGGGACGAAAAGGCGGAACTTTGTCGAAGTTTGATAAACGAAGCGGTCAATCGTCCTTTCGATCTCGAACGGGACCGGCTGCTGAGGGTAAGACTCATCGTTGAATCGGAAAATTCGCATGTCCTGATCGTCGTCATGCATCATATCATTTGCGATGGATGGTCGCTGCAGCTTTTGATTGATGAACTGTCATGCATTTATGAAGCGCTGGCGAAAGGTTCGCAGGTCGCACTTCCCGAACTGTCGATTCAATACGGCGATTATGCGGTTTGGCAGCGAACCGAACGCCAGAGCATGAAATACAAGCAAACCTTCGAGTATTGGCGCGATCTATTTTCCGAAAAACCTCCCAGATTGGAATTGCCCCTCAAAACCGGAAAAATCTCCAAAAATTCAGACCGCAGCAAAAAAATCGGCGTCGAAATTCCGCCCGATCTCAGCGCTCGGCTGGAGACTTTCTGCCGGGAAAAACAATTGACCCGGAATATGATCTTGCTGGCTGGTTTCAGTCTTCTGATGCAGAAATATACAGGGCAAAAAGAATTCGTCATCGGAATGCCCTTTGCCAATCGAACGAAATCGGAGCTCGAAAACCAGGTCGGGTTTTTTGTAAATCTGCTGCCGCTGAAAACGAATTTGAAAGCCTGTCGAAGCGTCGGGGAACTGCTCGAAAGAACCAAATCCACGATGCTGGAAGCCATCGAGCACCAGGACATTCCGTTTGAAAAAATAATCGAGTGGCTCGAAATCGAAAGAAACGTCAACCAAACGCCGCTGATCGACGTCGTCTTTGATTATCAGAATTCGATTCCCGGAACAGTCGGTTTCGGTCGGGTAACGGCTGAAATCGAACAATTGTCCACTGAAACCGCAAAATTCGACCTCACCCTTTATCTCGAAAATCGGGAATTCGGGATCACCGGGTATTTCGAATATTTGGGGGAGCTCTTCGAAGATTGGGTGATTGAGGGCATGGCTGCAAATTTCGTTCGGATTTTGTCGGGAATTCTTACGGAAGATCAACGAAGTTTGAGCAGCATCAGCCAATTAACAAAATCTGAAGAAGAGGAAATGGTAAGCGCAATGAGCGGGGTTGGTGCGGCAGCGGGCGAGGGGTCGAATCTGACGGCGGAGATTCTGCGGCGGTGTTACGCGCATCCGTCGGCGACGGCGATCGTCGAGGCAGAGCGGCGCTTCAGTTACGGCGAGCTGGCGGCAGAGGCGCTGCGTGTGGCGCGGCTCGTTGGGGCGCGCGGCGTTTGCGAGGAGCAGATTGCGGCGATCATTCTGCCGCGGTCGGTCGAATACGTCTGTGCGGCGCTCGGCGTGTGGCTGGCTGGCGGGGCGTATCTGCCGATCGACGAGCAGCTGCCGCCGCATCGTCAGGAGTATCTGTGTCGGGACGCGGGCGTGCGCGTGATTGTCTGTCGTCAGGCAGAGGCGGCGCGGTATGGCGGCTGGGGCGCGGAGGTCGTCGGATACGACGCCCGGACGAGCGGCGGGCAGGACGAGGCGGCGCAGTGGTCGTGGCAGGCGTGTGGCTGGCGCGACGAGAAGCGCGAGCTGGCGTATGTCATTTACACGAGCGGGACGAGCGGGAAGCCGAAAGGCGTGGGGATCGAGCGGAGGAATCTGCGGAATCTGATCGAGTGGCATAAGCTCAGCTATGAGGTGAGCGAGCAGAGCACAGGGGCTTTGCTGGCGAGCACGGGTTTCGACGCCTCGGTGTGGGAGTTGTGGGTTTATCTGGAGGCGGGCGCTCGCGTGGTGGTGATCGGCGACGAGGAGCGGATGGACGTGCGCGAGGTAGGGCGGACGGTGGAGCGCGAAGGGGTGACGCATTTATTTTTGCCGACGCCGCTGCTCGAGGAAGCGCTGTCGCAGGGGACGGCGCTGGCGGCGAAATACGTGTTGACGGGGGGCGAGAAGCTGGTGCGAGGTGCGAATCGTGAGCTGAGCGGGCGGCTGTATAATCATTACGGACCGACCGAGACGACGGTGGTGGCGACGGCGGCGGCGGTCGCCGAGGAGGGGGAGGAGCCGCTGATCGGGAGGGGGATCGGGAACGTGCGGGTGTATGTGCTGGACGAGGAGCTGCGGATGACGGCGGCTGGGGTTTGTGGGGAGCTGTATATCGGC
>NZ_JACJUP010000020.1:0-17707 GCF_014748295.1 Planktothrix sp. FACHB-1355
AAGCTGTGGGAATTGCTCGCTCTCGGATCTGGAGAAGGCACCACAGTCATCGCCATTGAGCAACAAGCCGGACGAGGACAGTGGGGACGACAGTGGCATTCTTCTGCCGGTGGATTATACTTATCTGTGGCCTTAACTCCCAACGTAGCCGCTCGGCAGGCTAGACAACTGACTATGTGCGGAGCTTGGGGAATTGCGACGATTTTGCGCGAGTACGACCTACCAGTCTCCCTCAAGTGGCCCAACGACCTAATACTTTCAGGGCGCAAGTTGGGCGGCATACTTACCGAAACCAGGGTAAACAGAGGGCGCATTAGCAAAGCAGTAGTTGGCGTGGGCATTAACTTGACTAACCAAGTTCCAGAAAACGGCATTAATCTAGTATCTTTTCTCGCCAATCATCCCAGCCCAACGCTTTCATTAGAAACATTAGCCGCTATTACTCTAGTAGGATTAATGTCTGGATACCATTACTGGCAACAAAAAGGCATAGATTCCGTGTTGCCGTTTTACCAAAATCTACTCACAAGCATCGGGCGATCGATCGAAGTCAACGGACGCTCAGGAGTAGTCGTGGGTGTTTCTGTCGATGGCGACTTGCGAGTTTGCCTGCACCCAACGGGGACTGCTCCCTCTTCAGAAATTTGCCTCCAGCCCGGTACAATCAGTCTGGGCTATGGAGAAATGGGACTGGGAAATGGCTAATGGGTAATTGCAGATGCCAAAAATTTCATCTGCAATCTCAAATCCGAAATCTGAAATCCTGACCGAGACCAATCCCTATATTAAAAGTGTTGAACAAAATAACGGTGTGATGGAGATGGTGGAACCAGTTTATCCCGACAAGCAACTAAACTATTCGTCTACAGAAGATCGGCAAATTGACACAACCGCAGCTCGATCGACCGGGCACGATCCCAACCCCTCCCAAAGAAGCGCAGGCATCAGCTTTTGGCATCGTTTCCTGTTGGTACAGGGAATTGGTTGCGTCAGCGGTTTAGGACTTTTGAGTGGTAGCATAGTTTGGGCAAAAAATCAAACATCATCCGATGCCTTTGTCATCGCTCAAATTCCCGATATTATGCCCAAAGCCGTATCGGCAGACCCCGCACCGGAACCTCCCAGACAAGCCGCACCAGTAAATAGAAGACGCTCTCGTGCCGGAGCGACGCCGCGATCGCGAGTAGGAGGAAGGGCAAGAAGCTCGCAATCGATCGGGGGGAACTCTTACATTGACCCAACCGATTACAGCCTCGGTGCCACAAGGAGACGGGAATCAACCGCTCGCGCCTACTCACCTCCTAGCTCTGTTGTGCTGTCGGAACGTTCCACAGGTTGTCAAACAGTTTACGGAAATAGAGGAGTTGCAGGCAGTCGCTGCGGTGGCCCAGCGGCATCCGTGAGAACTAGCGTCAGAAGAACTGCTGTCGCCAGCAATAGGTACACCACTGTTCGGCGTCAAAGAATACGAGATATTCCCCGTTCCTACCAGACCGATCGCGTGGGTTACGAAAGCGAACGCCCATCTCGTTCTTACCGCCAAAATCGCGTCGCGCGGGTCGAACAAACCCAACGCTCATCTCGTTCTTACCGCCAAAGTCGCGTCGCGCGGGTCGAACAAACCCAACGCTCATCCCGTTCCTACAGCCAAAATCGGGTAGCGCGGATCGATCGCACCGAACGCTCATCCCGTTCCTACGAAACGAGTCGCGTGACACGTTCTCCTCGCAGCGAGCGATTAGCGCGTTCTTATCGCCAAAGTCGGGTAGCGCGAGCGACTCAAACCGATCGCTCACCCCGTTCCTCTCAACTGCGGGTGGCGCGAGCGACTCAAACTAATCCCTCACCGCGTCCGCGTTCCTACTACTTAAGCCGCCTGCCCCGTCCCATTGAAACTGAGCCACAGCAACGTTCCCAAAGAATTAATCGTTTGCGGTCAACACCCCAAAGGGAGGAACAACCTCGTCAATATAGAATCAGCCGTTTGCGTTCCGCACCTCAGAACGAAGAACAACCCCGTCAATATAGAATCAGCCGTTTGCGCTCAACGCCTCAAAACGAAGAACAACCCCGTTCTTATCAAATCAGTCGTTTACCCTCAATAGCTCAAAACGAAGAACAGCCGCGTCAAAACAGAATTAGTCGTTTGCGCTTAACACCACAAAACGAGGAACAACCCCGTTCTTATCGAATCAGCCGTTTGCCCTCAGCGCAACAGAACGAAGAACAGTCACTTTACAAGTTCAGCCGTTCGCAGCGCTCTTCCCAAAAAGATCGCCTCTCTTCTTCATCTCGAAAAAAACGTCAGCCTCAACACGATCGAACCGCCTGGAAACCCAAGCCTCAAGAGGTAACGCCGCCAACAATTGGACATATCAATATCAGTCCGGCCAAGATCGACTCCGGAAATGTTGCTTTGGGCAGACAAAATAGTTTTAGTAACCCTCCCAACACAAGCCGTCAAAACCAAATAGATACCGAGATAACAGGTAATGAAACGCTTCCCAATCCAACATTAAGCTACAACTACAAACAACCCCAAACATCCCCAGCCGAATCTGGAAATAGCAAACTACCGATCGCCTTTCCCCTAGCTGTTCCCGCCCAAATAACCTCCGTGTTTGGCTGGCGAATTAATCCCATCAGCGGAGATCGTCGCTTCCACACCGGGACAGACTTAGGTGCGCCAATGGGAACCCCTGTTTTAGCCGCTCATGCCGGCAGAGTAGCGATCGCAGACTTCTTAGGCGGCTACGGCTTATCCATCATTGTCCGTCATAAAAACGACACTCAAGAAACCCGTTACGGTCACCTCTCAGAAATTTTAGTCAAACCAGGAGAATGGGTTCAACAGGGAAGTGCGATCGGTCTCGTAGGCAGCACAGGCAACTCAACCGGCCCTCATCTCCACTTTGAAGTGCGGGAAAAAACACCCGAAGGGTGGATTGCGATGGACCCACGCGCTCAACTGGAGTATGGCTTGGCTCAATTAGTCAAAGCCTTGAAGCCTAACCAACTCACAGAGGAAATCAAGCCCGAACAAACGGAGAACCAAGTACCCGAACCCCCACAAGCTTACTCCCAGCCACCTCAGAGCGGCATACCTAACTCTCCACCACAGTTGCCTCCATCTGGAAACGAATTAACCGATTCCCAGTTACCCGAAGTCCCAATACCCAACACGCCGCCATCCCTGATGCCGTTACCGGAACAGCAATCCAACGACACTGAATTACCGGAAAGTGGGATACGCAATGTGCCATCACCTGAAGTACCTTTATCCAGCGCTCAACCGATTAATTCTCAGTTACCGCCAATTCGGGTACTTAACACACCAACTGATGAAGTTCCCCGATCGATCTCTCAACCGATTAATTCCCAGTTATCTCGGATTCCAGTAGATAACACACTACCCTATGAAGCGCCGCGATCGATCTCTCAACCGATTAATTCCCAGTTATCTCGGATTCCAGTACTTCAAACACCAACTGAGGAAGTTCCCCTATCGAGCGCTCGGCCTATAAACTTACCGTTACCTCGGATTCCGGTACTTCAAACACTAACTGAGGAAGTTCCTCTA
Organism: Planktothrix sp. FACHB-1355; assembly: GCF_014748295.1. NCBI lineage: Bacteria > Bacillati > Cyanobacteriota > Cyanophyceae > Oscillatoriales > Microcoleaceae > Planktothrix > Planktothrix sp. FACHB-1355. The sequence goes on from NZ_JACJUP010000020.1 coordinate 3,581, forward strand.
TCGAGCGCTCGGCCTATAAACTTACCGTTACCTCGGATTCCGGTACTTCAAACACTAATTGAGGAAGTACCCCTATCTAGCACTAGACCAATTAATTCCCAGTTACCTCCGATTCCCGTACTCAACACACCAACTGAGGAAGTACCCTTATCTAGCGCGAAGCCGATTAATTCCCAGTTCCCTGGGATTCCCGTACTTAAAACACCACCCTATGAAGCGTCGCTATCTAGGACTGTGCAAACCAACGATCGGTTAACTTCTGCCCAACAAGTTAACTTCCGACCGCCGGAACTCCCCATTTGGGTAACCCAAGAGTCTGCTTACCGTTTACCTGAAGTTCCCATTCTGCCCCATAAGCCATAGGTGAAGAGGGAGCGGGGGAGTGGGGGAACGGGGGAGTGGGGGAATTAAGATTTTCCCTTTTCCGTTTCGCTCTTCCCTAGCCCCTAGCCGCTAACCCCTAGCCCCTCAAAGATAACCGTGTTCGCTCAAGAAAGCTGGTGTAATTTCGTCTTGATGTGCAAAAACGGCATTGGAACGGGAAAGCAGCAATTTTTCGATGTATTTGCCCAGAATATCTCCTTCTAAATTCACCCAACTGCCGATTTTGAGATGGGAGAGATTGGTTTGGGTAAAGGTATGGGGAATCACAGCCACTTTAAACCAAGTGCCAGCTGAGTTACAATCTGCCACGGTCAAGCTGATACCATTGACGGCAATACTGCCTTTCAGGACAATGTAACGGGCGATCGACTCAGGCGCTGTAAAACTCATCTCCCAGGAATTGCCGGCAAGCTCCACAGTTTGCAGGCAACCAATACCATCTACGTGACCGGTGACAAAATGGCCGCCGAGTTTAGTGCCTACCCGTACAGCCGTTTCTAGATTTACCCAAGCATCTTCTTCTATCTTTCCTCCCAACGTCGTCCGGCGCAGTGTTTCCGGCGAAGCATCTGCGACAAACCCTGCTGGCAAAATCTCCTCCACGGTCAGGCAAACCCCATCCACAGCCACGCTGTCGCCCATCGCCAGATCCTGCAAAATCGGATCTGCTGCCTTGCCAGAGCAATATATCCGTAATTTGTCTTCTGCTTGCAGATGAATCGTTCCTAGACTTTGGATTAATCCTGTAAACACCGTTTTTTAGCTCAAAAAATCGCTTTTTGCACAATCTGGTTTATTTTCCCGCTGATGCAACTATTTTCCCAGAGGGAAAGTCTAAGTTTTCGAGCGAATTGCGGGATCTCTAGTTAGAATCGGCTTCAAGTCAGGGCATACTGGGATGTAAAGACCCTCTTACTTAAATAGCATCGGTTGACTTAACCGAGTCTTGACTGCCTACGGTCGGTCAATCGATTTAGTCTTAAGAAACATAAGTACTCGGTCTCTGTCCACAGCTGCCCAGTACCAGTTTATCCTTTAACTTTAACCACCCTTTGCCCAAGGTATTTTAGAGGCCAAGCCGATGATTGAAATGAAAGTCGCTGGAATTGCACTGGATGCAATCACACGCAGCCCAATAGTGCTTTTGAAAGATTCGACAGACCGACGGGCTCTGCCAATTTATATCGGTCAGGATCAGGCCAAGTCAATTATTGGTGCCCTGGAAAACCAAACCCCTCCTCGGCCCCTCACCCACGACCTTTTTGTCAATCTGTTAGAAACTTGGGGTATGACCTTGGAGCGGATTATCATTCATTCGCTACAAGACAATACGTTCTACGCCATTATGACTGTACGACAGGGCGAGGTCAAAAAAGAGATTGATGCTCGTCCCAGCGATGCGATCGCGATCGCCCTTCGCACTCGCACTCCCATTTGGGTGATGGAAGAAGTAGTTGCCGATGCTTCTATTCCTGTCGATCGAGAAGCTGATGAGGCTGAAAGGAGAGCTTTCCGGGAATTTGTCGATAAAATTAGACCGGAGGATTTTATCCAGCGCGGTGGCTTCAGTAATGGCGAAGCCTAGAAATACAATAATTTTGGATTTTGGATTCATCTAGAATCGCGCTTGAGTTTCTAGACTAACCGTGGCAACCTCAAAATCTAAAATCTAAAATCTAAAATCTAAAATCTAAAATCGGCAGATGCGATATCGACGGTTCGGCAAGACGAATTTGCACCTCTCGGTGTTTTCTCTGGGCACGATGCGTTGCTTGGACTCAGAGTATATTACCAGGCAAACTGTGCAGTACGCTGTGGCATTGGGAATCAATCACTTGGAAACCGCTAGCCGATACGGCAAAAGTGAGGAGTATCTTGGGGCAGCGCTCAGATCTGGGTTGGCGCTGCCGCGCGATCGGCTCTGCATCACCACCAAAGTTCCACCCACACCTGACCCGGACGCTATGAGTCGGTCGATCGAACAGTCTCTGAAAAACCTCAAACTAGACTCCATAGATTGTCTGGCAATTCATGGTTTGAATACGTGGGAACACTTAGAATGGGTACAGAACGGTTGTATAAAAGCTATACAAGAAGCTGTTAGGGACGGTAAGGTGCGACACGTTGGCTTCTCTACCCACGGCTCCTTAGACTTAATTCTGGCAACTATAAATACAGATTTATTTGAATTTGTCAATCTACATTATTACTATTTTTGGCAGCGGAATGCCGCAGCAGTCGAACTGGCTCACCAAAAAGATATGGGGGTATTTATCATATCACCAGCTGATAAAGGAGGACGCCTCTACACACCACCGCCAACCTTGAAAGATTTATGTCATCCTTTGTCGCCCCTAGAGCTCAACTATCGGTTTTTGTTGAGCGACCCCCGCATTACTACCCTCAGCTTGGGTGCCGCTAATCCAGCAGAACTGAGTGAGCCTCTGAGCGTTGCAGACAGAGATTTCCCTCTAACATCTTTAGAATTGCAGATTTTAGAGCGTTTGCAAACCCATCAAGATGATGTTTTGGGAAAGGACAAGTGCAGCCAATGCTATGCCTGCCTTCCATGCCCGGAAAACATCAACATTCCGGAAGTCTTGCGGTTGCGGAATCTTGCTGTTGCCTACAATATGACAGACTTCGGTAAGTACCGCTACGCTATGTTTGAAAACGCCGGACACTGGTTTTGGGGTGTCAAAGGCAACCGCTGTACCTCGTGCGGGGACTGTCTGCCCCGTTGTCCGGAACAGTTAAATATCCCCGATCTGCTCAAAGAAACTCACCAACGCCTCAATGGCGCTCCTGGTAGGCGTCTTTGGCAATGAAAGCAGCTATGAAAGTACAAAGAAAAAGAGCTATTGTGTTTTCGCTTTTGCCTTTGGTCTTTTCCCTCTTATCACCTCAACAGTTGCTGGCGCAAGCGGTGCCTGCTGGGACTGGTAATAGCCCACAAAGGGGATGCCAAAATGCGATCGCAGAAGATAGCATTTCTCAAATTAATCTGAGCAATCCCAGTTTTTGGTGGGCTTCCGAACGGTTTGGCGGTCAAGTACTGGACACTTGGTTCGCTTGTCGGGATGAGCGTCGCCTCGATCTTGTTGTCGATCGACAAATTTGGACTTTGCTCGATTATCTGGAACGCTATGAATTTGTCAATCATTTTGGCCAAGTAGCCAGAGGTTATGGCTACAACCTTCGAGTTGTCAATCAGCAACAAACTGTTTTGGCTACTTATACGTGTGATTTCAGGGTGACTCCAGCAAACTGCAATCTTCTGATCGACACCCTTGGCAGGCAGGGCTTTCGACGCTCTCTAACTGCAAATTGAATGACTCGCGACAGTCCGCACTTTCCTAAAAGGTGGGTAAGAATAGCGCTAATTTTTAGTGGTTAGATACTACTAAAAATTACAATTATTTTGTGGTTTTCCCAAATTCTAATGTAAAATCTTTAAAGCGAGGCACATTCGGTAATAGAACCCGCTTGCTACCAAGGATGACAATTTCCTTCTTTGTAAGAAGCTCTAGTCTACCCCTTATCAATACAGTTGGTGGCAGTATTCGGATAGCACACCCGTAAGACAGGACTAGGCGAAACAATAAGTCCCCTGTAAACAAGTTTTCGCAAGATGTTTTTAGGCGGCGTGAAACTAGCGTCTTTAGACGTGGATAATAAACCTCTACAAAAGAAGCCTCCGACTTCTTAGCAAGTTTGTTAAATGAAGCGTTAGAAACTTCGTCCATCTTAGGGCGAAGTAGTTCATCAAATTTTCGATCGCACTCCCCAGAAACCCCCAGCCATTTTTTGTAAGTTGAGTTGAGGGAAGCGAAACCCAACTTTACCCAGCCCCTAGCCCCTTATCCCGAACGCCTAAGCCCTGAAAACGAACTTCCGTCCATAAAGATTGATACTCCTGACGTACCTTTTCGGAAAGCGGGCGTAAAAATTCGCTTTTTTTGATAATTTCCGGAGTTGACAAAACCAGCTGATTTCTATCTGTATTAGAAAATTCGGGTGGATTTTTGCCTGCTAATATCGGTGAAGCTGCTGGGGTAAAGCGAGACAGCAAACGAGCAATCTCTGGCTGCCAACAGAAATCAATCCACTTTTGCGCCAAATCCAAATTAGAACTGTTACCCAAAGGACGCACCCACAGGTCTGTCCAAAGTGCGGTGCCAGATTGGGGAACCACAGCTGCAATGTTGCGGTAACGCTGTATAACTGGCAGAACGTCGCTAGACCAACCAACCGCTAAATCGGTGTCGCCCAAGATCAGGGGTTGCAAGTAGGCATTGGAACTGTAGAATTTGACTTGCTTGTGTAAGGTTAGCAGTTCTTGTTTGAGGTTGGGAATTTTATCTAGCTGTTCGGTGTTGTAAGAGTGACCGAGTTTTTTTAAAGTTAAGCCAATAACTTCTCGCGGTTGGTCGAGTAAGGAAATGCGATCGCCTAACTCGTTTCGCCACAAATCTGCCCAATCTGTAGGTGCTTTCCAGCCCTTTGATGCAAATTTATCGCGACGATAGACTATTACCGTGCTACCCCATCGGTAAGGTGCGCCCCAAATTTTGCCTTTCGGGTCTGGTTTGCCTCGATCGTTCCGCTTCACCAGTTCTTGCCATGCTTGGGGCACTTGCTGCCACTGACTTAGCTGTTTTGGGTCTAGGGGTTGGATCAGTTTTTCCGCGATCGCCTGTTCTAACCAGTAATCGCCCAATGTTACCAAATCTGCCACCGCAGTCGCCTTTTGTTTGCCAAAGGGTAGGGGCAGGTTTGACCACCAGTTACTTGCCTCCGCTTTCTGCTGCCAATTTTGCAGTTGGGTGAATAAAGATTGCAGCTGGCTTTCGGCTACCAAATCCAAAGAGGCCGATCGCTGGATCTCTTGACGAAATTCATTTAAAAGCTGGACTGGGATAGAATTTTTCAGCAGGCTGACTTTCAGAACAGCCTTTTGCTGACTGCCACATCCTGACAGCAGCCCAGAAATAGCCAGGGTACTGCTGCCGACTATGAAGAACCTTCTTTTCATCTAAATGTCAGGATTTCGGACTGATATTTTAAATCAAAGCGATCGATACCAGATCGATGATACTTGCTATCTGCCTCTTTGACCTTTTCTCTCCGATCCCCGAATTCTTTCCCATGAGGGCAGCACTTTGCCTAATGAGGGAAAAACTTCGATGATACTTCCGTACTTTTCGTGTGGAAAACGGGTTTTTTTGGGCATTGGGCATTGGGCATCCGGAATGGAAATGCTTAGGCAGCAAGAATTAGGATAACCAATTAGCTTTCCTTATCACACTATGTACGGAAGAGCCTAGTGTTTTTTCCTCGTGGCGGCGCAGTCCGGAAACTTTTCTCACTTGTACATTTTTTTTTCATGAAAGACTGTCAGTGACTGTTATATTTTGAGGAAAAATTTATTTGCTTTTATAAATTACCAGATTTTGCCCGGTCTGCTATCTATTCCAGCGCGATCTCAACCGCGCAATCGGCAGAGAGAGAATTTAGGTATTTGTGCTTTATTTAGCTTGGCGAACCTATTTAAATAGATTTAACATAGGGTTGGGCTCAAAAATGTAACTTTGCGAGTAGACAGATCTTCTTTTTTCTGTATAGTAATGTTCACCACGAACATTCGATCGGAGTCGGCAGCTGCAAGCCCTAGCAATAAGCTAAAATTGGGATCGATTTGCTAAGTAATCTCCTATTCTACAACCATTCGTTTATGGAAGAGTTTGCGTACAAGCTTTGTATAAGAGGGGATGAGTATTCTTTGCCTTGTCCGCTCTTGAAAGCATTTTTTCTCTTTGTAGGCAATCTCTTCCTTGAGCTTATAACACCTTCTTCAGTCTGGTTTATGTTTACCCTGCATATAGCTTGGAAAGTCAAATTTATGCCAAAGCAAACATCCATCCGCGCCATAATTCTTAATAGAGAACGTGTAGAAATGTATTTTTATTCAGCCAAGCCATATAACTTGAAGTTTTTTGACAATGTATAGAAGTGTTTGTTCAGCTAGTCTGCATCAAAAATTAAATGATTCTATTGTTAGAGAAAGTTAAACTCGTTGTTGCGTAGGATGAAATAATAAACTAGGAAAATAGGGGATTGGAATGGAATCTATACGAAATCAAGTCATCGCCGTGAATAACAAAGTCGATGCCCTCTACCAAATGGTAGAGGATCTGAGTAAGCAGCTCTCGGAAGTTTTATCACAAACAAGGCAGACATCAGGTGCGCTCGCGGATACCTCAAGCTGGAAGCTCAACGATATCCGTTATTCATATAGAGGCAGTACCAAAGTAGATGCGGCGCTGGCACACAAGGATGTGCTGGCAGATACTGGCTATGTAGACACGGGTTCTCATAACCGCGAAAAAGAGTTGGCACCAGAAATTCAAATTCAGCGACTAACGGCACAGCTAACAGCAGCTTACAATCGCATTGCGGCCCTAGAAGAACAGTTGCTGGCGCAAAGAGTACATTAAAAAAGCAAACCGTGCTGCTCGATTATTAGGCGCAGTAGCGCTCTACCAATGCTTCAACGGCCTGAAGAAGTTCAGTTTGGTTCCAACCTGCGTATAGATGAGCCGCGATCGCACAACCACCGGCTCCCATACCTTCTTTAACGTAGCCTTGTTCGTAAGCCTGCAATTGGACGTAACGAGAAGTGGCAAAACTCAGCTGAGTCGCCAGCAAGGGCACCGAGCCAACCATTTGCGCTAATCCAACCGTGTCGCCGCTGGAGTCATCTACCACCCAACGGGTCGTTCCCACAACTATATTTTCTGGTTTCCAAGCTAAAGAATATTCTTTCGCTATAGCCTGAATTAAAGCATAGACAGCCAGCATTTGGGTTCCACCGGCAAGCATGACGCCACTGGTGCAACTGGCAGCTAGAGCGATCCCAGCTACCGCAACTTGCATGGGGTCTCCCACGGCAGCAACAACTTGTAGGGGATCTGGGGATTTTGGATTTCGGATTTTGGATTTTGGATTTTGGATTTCTGCCGAAGTGGCAATCTGCCACTCTCCGGGACGCCAAAAACCAGCGCGTTCTAACCCAGTCTGCACCAGCGCCCACTTTTGGGCATGATTGCAAGTAACATGGCTGCTGTTGACTTTCCCGGCAGCGGAAATGCCCAAACCGGTTAAAACAGCGAGTGCGGTGGTAGTTCCCCCCACCACGCACTCGCCGATAACAATTAAGCCCTCACTAGATACAGCCGCTAACTTTTCCCCCCAAATTAACCCCAAATCGAACAAATGGCGCACTTTTGCCATTTCTAAGGCGTTGCCCGAAGTTAAACAGCGAGCCCAAGCACCGCCTAAATCGATCGTCGGTACGGATGGAGGTTGGGGCAAACCAGCATTGAATAAATAAAGTGGTAGTGAAAGTGCCTCCACCACCGCACGGGATATGAGTACCGGTGAGGCACCCGCGTGCAGTGGCGGTAAAGGGTATTTCGGATCTGGCGCAGGGCCGCTATACAAAAATTCCGCATCTGCGATCGCTGTAAATTGGCGATCGTGCGGTGTCCGACCCGCCGCAGAAATCCCCTCGATCAGGCCGGTTTCCGTAAATCCCAACACACAAGCAAATACAGGCTGACGACCCTGATATTGTTGCAACCACCGATGGCCTTGTTCCGCTTGTGTGTAAATCTTTATCATCGGATGCGTGATAATTTTCTCCCCGCTCATCCCCTCTGCCCCTCAGATCTGCCTTAGTCATCGTAATCCACCAGCACTTGTACCCAATTTGGAGGCTGAGGAATTGGATTGCCCAGGCGTTCCAAAAGTAGCCATGCAGCCAGATGCACGACGAACAGGTAAACCAAGTTACTCAGAAGCACCATCCCAACGGCGATCGCCTGAATTACCAGCAAACTCGGCTCGATCAGTAACCCAAGCTTCACAAATACCCACTCCAACATCTGTGTCACTTGAGTGATGATGTACACCCAGACGTCTTCACCCAATAGGATGGAAAGCAACCAAAACCGAAAAAAGAATCCAATGCTTCCCAAAAGCGTACCCAAGCTAATGGATACCGCCCAGCTAGTTTGGCGTCGCCAACAAGCTCCCAGCAGCACGCCCAACAACCCATAGGGCATGAAAAACTGAATGCTGCGCGGTGGCCCCATCAGAACAGACAGCAGCAATCCAGAAACCAAAGCTCCCATCCAAGCGGCTCGATTGCCCCAGCGCAGGTAAACCAGTGCGATCGGCACCGAAAAAAAGATCCGCAATAGGGGGCCAAGGGGAAAATAGTAATTCACTAGCCAAATCAGACTGGCAGTACTGGCTAAAAAAGCCGTTTCTACAAGCGCTAAGGGAGCCTCGGCCCGCACCTTTGGTTCGGACAAATCGGGACTGGAAGTAGAAGAAGCGATCGGCTCGTTTGCAGCAGATTCTGGGCTTTCTTCAAAAGATTCACTCATTACGATCTTCTCGTGCAAAAGTTTGACTTTGTATTTTTTTCGCTCTCCAGTCCCCTGTCGTTCATCCTTACTCCGTACTCACTCTAAAGCAGAGCCGTCATCCGCTCCTATATCTACAGATTGAATTACCAAAACCGAACAGGGAGCGTGGTGCATTACGTAATTGCTCACACTTCCCATTAAAGCTTCTGTCAATCCAGTTCGACCCCGCCGTCCCAGCACTAACAAATCTGCTCCCCAGTTTTGAGCGGCTTTACATATAGACTGACTGGCTTCCCCAATTTGACAATCAAAATCAGCCGTCACTCCCTGCTTCTGAGCAGTTTGGCAGAAGTTTTGCAGCATAATCTGCGCTTCTTCCAAACGCTTTTCTGTCAGTTGCGGTTGAGCGCGATAGGAGTAACCTGCAAACTCTGGGTAAAAACCCATTTCTACGGGAATAGGCCCGATCGGCTCGGCGATCGTGTCGTTCGTCATACAATGCAAAAGCCTTAAACTAGCACCAGTTGCTTGTGCTAACTCCAGGGCGCGATCGAAAACGGCCCTGCCTAAAGGCGAGTAGTCTAGTGCCACAAGGATTTTTTTGAACCCCATCTAGACCTCCCTCGTTCTCGAAACTCTTTCACTTTCAAACTAGCGCATAGAAGAGCTTTTGCCTTATTTTTGTTGCATTACGTTAAATTATCAAGCGTTCTAGGGCATTCACATCCGGGATGCGAAGGGTATCCTGCTCGCGCTTGATCAAAGCTTTCTTTTCCAGCTTAGTCAGCACTCGCGTTACTGTCTCCCGTGCCAGTCCGCTCAAACTGCTCAGTTCGCGATGGGGTAAATTGGGAATTTCCGTACCTTCCGAAGTGCGCTTACCTTGCCCATCTGCTAAAAACAGTAAAGTATCTGCCACCCGCGACATACTATCGGATTCCCGCAAGCGCAGTCGGCGATTGACTTGACGCAAGCGGCGTCCCATCAGCTGCGCCAGACGGACTCCCGCCATCGGCTCCGTATAAATCAAATTGACAAAATCCTGAGCGGGCAGGTTACCGATCACTGTGGGAGCTAAGGTAATCACATCTGTAGATCTGGGCACTTCATCAAGTGCCGCCATTTCACCAAAAATTTCTCCCTTGCCCAAAATGTTCAGCGTTACTTCTTTACCATCTAGGTTATAGGTGCGAATCTTCACCCAACCCTCCAATATAAAGTAAACCGAACTACCCCAATCGTTCTCCAGCAGGATCACCTGATTTGCTGGATGGTTGCGCGTGACGAGGTGGGCTGTTGCTTTTTCCACAGCCGCTTCTGGTAAACCTGTAAAGAAAGGAGTAGAGCGAATTAGTGTATTCACATTTGTATTTGTATTCGTTTCGTGAGGAGGGAGTCGGTCTTGCATGAGGCCATTGTGTGATTAACAGTATTTATTAAATTTACTGGGATCGACAGAGGCCCACTGGATTGAAACTGGCTGATTGTTTTAAAACAAATCGTTATGCCAGTAATGCGGAACGATCATAAATAATAGACCACGGAAGCTTATCTTGATAGAGCTGTTCCTGGAGCAGTTGACGGTGGCACTTGACACTCGCTACAAGAATCGGGTTGGCGATCGAACTAAAGGTACTGCCCATACACCCATTGGCAAGCATCGCTCGCAGTCCAGGCTTTTGCCCCACACTTAGTTGGGGACTTATGGCTAAAGATAGCACCTAATACGTTTAATCTTGTGGCCATACCAAACTTTACAGAGCGTAAGTGGAAGGCACGGTCTAACCTCCAGAGAAACCAAGCAGCCGTTAATTTTAATTTGGCTGTCTATTCTTGCATTTCCTAGCATACACTTTGTCCAGCACGACGGGAGTGTCAGTTTGACGATTTCCCTAGAGTGGCCAAGCAAGAAACCTCCATGTCAGATCGAGCACACCTCAAGGACGAGCTTTTAGGTGTGAGGATTGCCCATCAGCTTAAGAGTTGAAGAGCGTGAGATGTTTAATTTTAACTGCTTTTGTGTCTCCTACCTCAGAGCGTTTGGTCTGGCTTTGGGTGCTGCTGAGGGGTTGCGTAACTTTTGAGTATCCATGAATACGCTAATTGCTGGTAGAATGAAAATTACTTAACAAAAAATCTTTATCTAGCTAACAATAAAGATTTTTTCTTCTCTAAAGTTCCCACGAGGAATTTCCAAAGACAGCGATTACACAACTCGATCGCAAATTTATGCTAAAGATACGATCTCTAGCGATCGCACTCAGATGTGGGTTGGCTTTTTGGTTTTAGCTGTTCGAGCCGCAAATATTTTCTAATAGCTCGACAGATATTTAGCCTAAAGTTAAATTTCTGTTATGCTTATATGGTTAAGTTGTGGGCTTATATCGATTAGTTCCCTCAGTCATACCAAATCTGCTTCAATTACCCCCGTTATTGTAGCGGGAGTGGAGGAGCGGGGAAGTGAGGGAGTTGGCGAAGGAGTAACTTTGAGGCCAAAAAGGGGGTAGCTAACCCGGATTTGGGATACCAGAGAATCCCAGAGGAAACCTACAATAGTATCGGTTCCTCAAAAACGACGGTCGCCGCTCGCGGCAAAATGGAACTCAGTCTGTTAGGTGAGTCGGGAGAGATCGACAAGCTCGCGCAAAACAGGATTGCCTCTTGACCAGGGATTCAAGCCCCGTTCTTCAAGGAATTTAAAGGAGCGGTTTCACCGTGAAGTTTCACACGGATCGAATTCGGGCACTGATCGCAGAAATTGATAACGTACTTGGCAAAAGCAAAAAATCCGGCCTGGGTTGGTTTAAATCTGGAGAAGAGGCCGATCGGCGTCGCGTTTTAGAACGAGTTCGCAACAGCCTGGATATGCTCCAGCAAGAATTTGCCTCCACAAGCCAAGTTGAGATAAGCCAAACCACAGAATTGCCATTGGCAGGTGAAATGGCATTGGTACAGGCTCCATCAGTCGATCGCCTTGAGTCTCTGGCAATCGACTCAACTCAAAAAAAGACGCCACAAGAAATTTTGCAAGCAGTTGTAGAAGAAATGGCTTACCTGCGAACCTTCTACGAACGCGCCAAAATTCTGACCGAGTTGACTCAACAGTGCCAAGCAGACTTAGAAGTCTTACAGCAAAAACGCCAAGCTCTCAGAGCAGAAGTAGAGCAGCTCGAACAAGAGCGACAAAATTATCTTTCCCAACAGCAAGCAGAGTTAAAACAGAAAACTTCGGAATTGCTGTTGGAGACGGAAACAAGCTTGCCGATTCAGCAGAGTAAACTTTTGTCAGACGAGGAAGCACAGCCAACAGCAAACCAAATAATATCTCCTCAAATACCAAACATCCTCAGCGGAGAAGATCTACCGTTACCATATGCGGGTGCTGAGTTAGTGAAACCAAATATACAGCAGTGGGAGAGATCGATTCAGGCAAAGCAACAAGCTGAGGAAGCAAATACTGACGAGTCGGCAAGCAAAGAAAGCGACTCGGTAAATTCAGATTTCAACATTCTAGATATCGTCGAAAGCTCACCACCAGCCTGCCGTATTGAAGATGCACCGCAGGATCGGGAAGTTGCCCCCGCAGCAGCAAACAGGTATGAAATAGTACAAGAGGAACCAGATTTCGGTCGGGAAATGCGATCGACAGATGAACGCGATCGCATCGCTGCGGCAGACGATCGGCAACTGGTAGATTTGGAATCGGCAGACATTGTTTCTTTTCCCCAACACTCAGGAGAGGGAACTGGGGAAACGAGCGGATGGGAAAGCACGGACACAATAGCAGCTCTGACCGATTTAATAGACGAAACGGCACGTTTGCTAGGATCGGACTCTCTGGAAGATGAATTGCTCAGCGAGGCGATATCGATCGAGGAGATTGGCGAAAGCGTTCTTAAATCTGGCGATACAGAAGCAGAAAGCTACTTACCAGCATCACCAGAAGAAGATTTGCTGTCAACAGATCGGTTAGAGGGGAAGTCCAATGTCGATCTTTGGGTCGGAAAGAATATGTTGGAGCAGTTGAGCCAGGATCTTTCCGGTTTGGAGGGACTCGATTCACCACACGTTCAAGAAGAAAGCGATATTTTGCAGCGTCGGGATAATTCGGAGCAAAGCGCGATCGAAACAACACAACCAAAAGCTACAGCTTCAGCTAACCGAGTTGCCAGCAGCGACAATAAAGACGAAGATGCTCCTGTGGAACAGGAAACTGGTTCGCAAACAGAAGCAGTCTTACTAAACATTGACGAAACAGCAAACTCTTCCAGCGACGATCGAGAAATTGAAGATCTCACGCCCCAAACAGAGGATAAATATGGCGCAGTTGGGGCAGAAGAAATACCTTGTACGATTCCAGAAGAAATTTTGGCCGAATTTGACGACCTTTTTGGCGAATCTCTCGAAACAGATCTCAAATTACCTGTAGCCGAACCAGATTCGCAAATAGCTCAACCCTCATTATCGAGGCCGAACCAAGAAGAAGAAGTAAAAAAAAAAGTAGCGAACGCAGCAGAACTGACTTTAGGTGAAGATTGGGAAAGTAGAAAAGTAGAACAAGAACAAGACGAACAAGACATCTCAACGCTCGCGACTTTCGATCGAGGAAATGAAGGGAACCTTGACGAAGCGGATCTGGAAGAAAAGGCAGAAACAATCAATTTTTGGCAAAAACTCACCCCGCCGCCTCGCATTCCCTTTTCTAAGCCATCCTCATTCACCCCTACACCCCTTCCGCCACTACCTCCTTCTCCTCCTCCCATCTGGTACTTGGGAATTGATTTCGGGACAACAGGACTTTCTGCGACTTTGTTGAATCGCTTAACCCGCCAGATCTATCAGATTGCCTGGTCACCCGCAGGACAGTCGGATACAAGCGAACAAACCTTTCGTTTGCCTGCGGCGGTTGATGATAGCGGCATATTGCTGCGGAACTTTAAGCCATTGTTAAAAATCGGTCTGCCCTACTATTGCGCCCAAAGCGATAGATGGGAGCCTGTTTTGCAGATTTCTTCCAGAGACAGGGTTCCCCTTTGGCAGGCGAAGCAAGCGCTGCAAGCATTGTTAACTACCCTCAATCCTACCAAAAATGAAGTAGGAGAAGATCGGGAATTACAGATCCCAAATAGGGATTCCCATCTCGAACCGGAAATCTTAAATTTGGAATTACGAGAGGGCAATTCATTTTTGGATGTTAATTCTCGATATACGATCGCCGCCATTGGTTTGGAGGAAGAAACCCTGCATTCCGCACTCAGTCAGCTAGCAGGGACGATCGTCAGCTGTCCCGCCGAGTGGTCGGAAGCAT
>NZ_JACJUP010000200.1:0-7925 GCF_014748295.1 Planktothrix sp. FACHB-1355
TTATTTTCATTTGCTCGAAAATTTCTCACACCTTGAAAAGATTCGAGGACTTCTTTTTCTGGAGAATATCTAGTCCATATTCCATGCCAAGCAATGCCTTCAGAGGTAATTTTTCCAAATAAATTTGTCCAATTTTGTTCTTGGCTATTCATAAGTGTTTTTAGTTGGTTTCAAAAGGGGGCGATATTCAGACAGAAATGTTGTATACTTCTAGGCAGTCCAAGTACCATGCCAGTCAGCGTTGGCATGATATTGACAGAAATTCTGCCAATTTTGTAATTGTGGATCTAATATATTGGTAGTCATGTCACCCTCACTAAACTTTAGGTTTCATTATTTGAATTTCAAGATATTCTCTGACTGCTGCGGCTGAATCTAATTGTAACACGGCGGTGGCGATCGCTTCTGCTTGCGCCATCGTTAATTGGGAAATTGCTGTCTTGATGGCGGGAATTGCTGCGGCATTTACGCTCAATTCATCTACACCCAAACCTACTAAGATAGGTACAGCGTTTGAGTGGGAAGCCAACTCACCGCACACGCCTACCCAAATCCCAGCATTATGGGCAATTTGCACGGTTTGGGCGATCGATCGCAACACCGCAGGTGCAAAGGCATCGGCAAGATTTGCTACTTTGGGATTGGTGCGATCGCTTGCCATCACATATTGGCTTAAATCGTTAGTACCGATGCTGAAAAAGTCAACTTCTGCTGCTAGTTTATCGGCACAAATTACAGCAGCGGGTACTTCTATCATAATTCCCACTGCCATAGTTTCATCGAAGAGAATTCCGGCTTGGCGTAACTCTGCTTGTGCAGTTGCGAGAATTTTTTTAGCGGCGCGAATTTCCGTAATTGACGCCACCATCGGAAACATTACTTTAATCTTATGTTGATGCGTCGTTCGCAGAATTGCTCTTAATTGTATTTTCAGTAAATCCGGGTAATCCAACGAAAAGCGAATGCCTCGCCATCCCAAGAAAGGATTGGTTTCTAATGCGGAATGCAAATAAGAAATTGGTTTGTCTCCGCCGATATCCAAAGTGCGAATAATTAAAGGATGAGGTGATATAGTAGAAGCGATCGCCTCATATATCTGCAACTGTTCCTCTTCACTTGGCGGCGTGTGGCGATGGAAATACAAGAACTCGCTTCGCAGCAATCCTACCCCTTCTGCACCCGCATTCACAGCTACTTTGGCATCTGCGATCGAGCCTATGTTTGCCATCACTTTGATTTCGCGTTTATCGCTAGTGATAGCAGGTTTTTGCGCTACTTCTTTGAATGCTATTTGTGCAGCCAAACGACTATCTCGTTTTGCTTGTAATTCACTCAACTGCGCTTCATCTGGTTGTACCCACACCTCACCCGTTTCCCCATCCAAAACAATGAGAGTGCCATTTTCCAAGTGCAACAACTCCTCACTCACTCCCATCACGGCGGGAATGCCGAGCGATCGCGCCAGAATACCGCTGTGAGAATTAGCACTTCCGCTTACCGTACAAATACCCAACACCTTGGTTTTGTCTAACTGCGCCGTTTCCGAAGGACTTAAATCGTTAGCTACCAGAATGGCTGGCTCTGGCAAATTCAGAGGTGCTGCTGCTACGCCTGTCAGCAATCGCAGCACTCGCTGCCCCACGTCCCGGACATCAGCCGATCGCGCCTGTAAGAAAGGGTCTGCCAAAGCTTCGTAAGTACGTGCTGTTTTATCTATTACCACTTTCCAAGCTGTGGTGCCAGCTAATCCATATTCAAAAATCCGCTGACGCGCCGCCTCTAGCACAGTTGGATCTTCCAAACATAACAAATGTGCATCGAAAATAGCCGCTTCTTGTTCTCCCGCTTCCGTAGCTGCATTTTGGCGGAGCATTTCAATTTCGCGATGAGCGGTGGCAATTGCTGCGTGCAATTTCTGCCATTCTGTCTGGGGATTATCTACTTGTATATCTTCTATTTCTGCCAATGTTTGTTGATACAAAAACACCCGTCCGATCGCAATGCCT
Organism: Planktothrix sp. FACHB-1355; assembly: GCF_014748295.1. Classification (NCBI taxonomy): domain Bacteria; kingdom Bacillati; phylum Cyanobacteriota; class Cyanophyceae; order Oscillatoriales; family Microcoleaceae; genus Planktothrix; species Planktothrix sp. FACHB-1355. The sequence continues at coordinate 2,007 of NZ_JACJUP010000200.1, forward strand.
GGAGATGCGGGGATGGCAGATAAAGAAGAGCGGGAAAGGGGGGGAGTGGGAGTGGGAAAAAGGGGAGGAATGGGGGAATCTTTCAGCGATTCGCCGAAGTTGGTTTCTACTAATTGCTGCAATGCTGCCAAAGCTTCATCTGCATCGCTTCCTGAAGCTGCGATCGCAATTTCATCTCCTCGACAAACGGCCAGCGTCACTAACTGATTTATACTTTTTGCATTGACCGCATCGCTGTTTGCAGAAACATTCCGCACCGTTATTTCACATTTAAATTTGCCAGCAGTGGCAACGAATTTAGCAGCGGGACGAGCGTGCAAACCCATCCGATTTTTGACAGTGAGATATATTTCTTTCGCTCCCTCCTTGTGTCCTCCTCGGTGGACGGAGGGGGAAGAAATGGGGGGGGTTCCCAATTGAGCTACTTTTGCTGCCAATGCGCCTCGCGCTTCGGTTAAAACTTGCTCGATATCAGCACCATTAGCTGCTTGAACGACTGCGGCAATAGTGCCTTCTACCAGCGGTGCTTCGCAGAGTTTTACTTTATTTTGCTGTTCTTCTGACAGAAATTCTAAAGCCATTTCTGCACTCAAAACCGCGCTACCCAAGTCCATCAATACGATAACGCCATCATCGCTGTAAACAGATTCGATCGCCTGATGTACTTGTATAGGATCGGTGCCAAAAGGATTCTCCGGATCGTCAATTCCGGCGGCAACGGCTATTTTCACCTCGCCTTGCACCATTTGAGTTGCCAATTCTTGCACCCCGGCTGCCAGTTTGGCACTGTGAGATACGATAACAATTCCGATCATTTTCGCTCTGCTAACTTAACCGGGCTGTACATTCCAGAATCAACCTTTGATTTATTAAAGCATAAGGTTGAATAGAAAGTGCTTCTCGAAAAGCTTGGATAGCAGTGCGGTACTCTCCCAGTCCGGCATAGCACAACCCCAAACCGTGCAGTGCGCCAAAATGAACTGGGTTAAGCTTGATGGCAATTTCACAATCTTCGATCGCCTTTTTATATTCTCCCATTGTGTAGTAGAGAACCGCTCGTCGATTCCATGCTTCTGCAAAATCAGGCAAGTCAGAGATGACTTGTGTGAGTTCGTTTTCAGCTTGGCTAAATTCTCCTGCTTCAATCAAAATCTGAGCGCGACGCAGCAGTTCAAACCCGATCGCTCCCTTTTGGTGGAACCAGATGCGCCAGAGTTCTGATGTGGCCCGATCGCGCACTTCTTCATCCGGTTTTTTCAAATCTTCCAGCAACTTATTTATAGATGATTCATTCATGGTAATTTAAATGGGGCTAGGGAGCGAATTGTCGGGTGGGCATTGCCCACGTAAAGCTGTAATTGGTGGGCATTGCCCACCCTACATAATATCGTTTTTCAAGGCCAAATATTTCGCCAAAAAGGTGTCTGCTGAGTTTGAGTTACAGGCAGTTTTTTGCGGATATCATTAATATTCCACCCGGTCAGTTTAGCTAAAGTCTGCGCCTCCTGTTCAAATCGCGTTGCCAAAGCTCTTTTATATTGTTGTCCCGCCGGACAGTTTGTCTCTCCTTCAAAAGCATGACGCAGAATATATCTGCCCTGGAAATTTTGGCGATTTGACGTTTCTTGAAACATCAAATCTTCCGGAAACTTATCGCGAGTATACCGCACATGAATTCGGGTGATAAAAACATTGCTTGCTTGGTTAGTATTTAACCAAAAAACTCCCGCCTTACGCAATTCTTCTGGATTAAGTGGTTCGGCGGAACAAGGATCGCAGTTACTCATGTCCCAAGCGTATTCGAGAAAAGCGACTTTTTTGCCTTCTTGAGTATATGCTGTGGCAAACATCGCTTTGTAGAAATCGCCAAATTGATTCTTGACAAAGACTGGTATTTCTGCGTCAGATGGCACTTTGACAGTCCGGTAATTGGTAATTTCAGCTTGACCTTTTGGCGATAAGATATAAACAATTAAATCTTGAGCAGTGTTGGCGTTGACCATACCCAAACGAATCGGTAACATAAATTTGCTAGATTCGTAGGCAATTTGCAACGGTCTTAAGTATTGATAACCGGATTTTTGAAAGGCTGCTAAGTTGACTTTTGCCACAAAGAATTTCATGTTTTGGCGAATGTAAGGTTGCAGTAATTGACTCGCACCGGCTGGGATTTTATAACCGTTGCGTTGCAACCAAATTTGCAATCCGTTTGATTCTCTGGCGCTGAGAATTAAAATGTCGTATTCTCCCACACTGAAGCGCGATTCTACCGTGACCCCTAAAGCGCGATCGCGTCTACTTTGATTTGATTCTAATCGCCGAATATCTCCCATTGGTGCTGCTTCAGAACTAGGCGCAAAGGGAGGAATTGCACAAGGATTGGGATCGAAATATTCCACCAATCTCGGCGCACTAAAAGCATCCAATCTTTCCATAATTTTGGAGTCGCCTACCCGCACCTGTTCTTGTTGCAAAACCACAGGAACGGGCACAACCAAGGCAAAATCTTTCACATCGCCTTGATAATCATTCGCCATCGTTAATATAGTGCGACTTGCATCGCGGGCGATAATTACCTGCGAAGCTTGGTTGTACAGTTTAGTATCTGCTTTGGCAACATAAAAACCGCAAAATGCCTCTGCTTTGGGGGCAAAGCAAATGAAGGCAAGCAAAGTGAGAATTAAAGCGATCGGTATACGAAACAGCTTCATTGCAAATTCCTTTTTTTCAAACTCCAGTAAGTTCGCCTATTGCCATATTAGAATCAACGGCAGAGTAGGACGCCGCCGTTTTGATAAAAGCATTGACATCCTCTTCCTTAGTATTAAATGCCGTCACCAAACGCAAAGTTGTCGCATCTTCACCCTCCCAAAGATAGAACAGAAAGCCTGCCGCTAAAAGTCCTTGGATAACTGTTTCTGGCAGCTGAATAAAAATTTCATTTGCTGACACTGGATGACAAAGTTTTACTCCCGGTAAAGAGGTAAGTCCTGCTGCAAGTCTTGCCGCCATCTCATTAGCGCGAGTAGCGTTTTTCAGCCACAAATTATCTGTAATGTACGCTTCAAGCTGTGCCGACAAAAATCGCATCTTCGAGAACAAATGCCCACCGCGTTTGCGACGATAGCCGAACATTTCCGCTAATTCGCGCTTGAAAAACACCACGGCTTCAGCTGCCATAGCGCCATTTTTAGTAGCACCAAATGACAGCACATCAACACCAGCACGCCAGGTAATTTCTGCGGGTGTACAATTCAAACTAACTACGGCATTGGCAAACCTAGCACCATCCATATGTAAGCTGAGATTGTGTGAGTGAGTAACCTCAGCAATTTGCTGAATTTCATCAGGTTGATAAACTGTTCCCGCTTCGGTTGACTGGGTGATACTGACTGCGGCTGGCTGTACGTGATGAACGACGCCTGCGCCTGCTTTTTTGAGTGCTTTTGTCAAGTCATCGGCAGAAATTTTGCCGTGAGAACCGGTCAGCGCGATCAATTTTGCACCGTTCGTATAAAATTCTGGCGCACCGCACTCATCAAGATTAATATGAGATTCGGTATGGCAGTAAATGGCACCAAAAGGTGGTGTGATAACTGATAAAGCGATCGCATTGGCAGCCGAACCGGTTGCAACTGGAAAAACCGTAACTTCAGTCTCGAATAATTCCGCAAATTTGGCTGACAATCGCTTGGTTAATTCATCGTTACCGTAGGGCATAACTGCACCTTCATTGGCTGCAATTATTGCTGCCATAATTTCCGGTGCGACTCCCGTTACGTTATCGCTACAAAAGTTCATAAATTTAACTTAGGTATCGGTTTACTATGCCGACGCAAACCCGATTTAATAATTTTAGGCTTTCGTCGGTTTTTACTGTTCTATCTGGATGTTAATCAAAAAATACCTTTCCCTGCACGCGAAAGTTTACCAATCCAGGGGTTGGCGATCGCGGAAAAATCCGTTTGTTGGCCCATCGTCGGGCAAAGTAGCCAACCAGACAATTGTATCGGCCCCTTGCTCGATCGTCCTTGTCGCATTTGGGCCGCCCATATCGGTTTTAACCCAGCCAGGACAAACTGAATTTACTAAAATATTCGTGTCTTTCAACTCGTAGGCAAGCATCCGCGTTAATACATTTAAAGCAGTTTTGGAAATCCGATATGCTGGATATGTGCCGCTCATTCGATCCATTCCAGACACTTGTGCTACGCCAGAAGATACATTTACTACCCGCCCATAATTATGCTGTTTCATCAGCGGAATCAATGCCTGACAAAGTAACAATGGCCCGTATACATTCGTCTCCATTGTTTGCTGCAAAGTACTAATCTTAGCGTTGAACACACTCGCTGCTGGATATTCGACAGGATCTGGTAATATTCCGGCGTTGTTCACCAAGATATCTAATTTACCAAATTCATTTCTCACAAACTGGGCAAGATGCTCAATACTGTCCGCACTGGTGACATCAAGCGGGTAAAATTTGACTTCTAATCCTTCAGCTTGCAATTTTTCAGCCGCAGCGTTACCTTTTTCTTCATCGCGACTGGTGAGAATAACTTGGATTCCTTGTTTTGCCAGTTGGCGACAAGTTTCCCAACCCAATCCGCGATTGGCACCTGTAACAACAGCTACTTTTTTTATTTCACTCATTTGTTTTATCTTATTAGGAATGATTTAATATTCTTTATAATAAAAGCCTAAACGATCGCGCATGAACTTTTCAGATCATTTCTCTTCGCACGCAAGCGAATACGCCAAATATCGACCCCGCTATCCAGAGGCGCTGTTTGAGTACTTAGCTGCCATCACACCAGAACGCGAACTTGCTTGGGATTGCGGTACGGGTAACGGTCAAGTTGCTTTGAGTCTAACTGCCTACTTTCAGCAGGTTTATGGGACTGATGCCAGTGAAAAGCAAATTGCTGAAGCTTTTGGGCACGATCGCATTCGTTATTGGGTCACAACCGCCGAACGCACCGAAATACCTAATAGTGCGATCGATTTAATTACTGTCGCTCAAGCTCTGCATTGGTTTAACTTCGATCTATTCTATCAAGAAGTGCGCCGCGTTCTCAAACCGAACGGGGTAATTGCGGTTTGGTGTTACGGTTTTTTTACTATTCCTTCTGCCGACGAACAACTAAATCAAGCCCTAGCACAATACTATCAAGCAGTTGAACCTTTTTGGCCTGCCGAAAGACAGTTAGTAGAGCAAAAATATCAAACTATTCCTTTTCCGTTTGTCGAATTAACACCACCCTCTTTCGCGATGACGATCGAGTGGAATGTCGCACAAGTTATCGGGTATTTGCAAACTTGGTCTGCCACCCAGCGATTTATAGGTCAACACGGTATCGATTCGATTGCAAAAATGTGCGATCGGCTCACAAACGCCTGGGGTAATTCACAAGCAACCAAGCTCATTTCCTGGCCACTTTCCCTCAGAGTCGGTCATTTGTAGAGTGGGCATTGCCCACCACAAACCGGGCGACTCGATCGCAAATTCAATAAACCTTACTAACCCCCAACAGCAAGCTTTTGTCTGCTCACAATATCATCCCCCGTTTGAACATCAAACCAGTGAATAAATTGGGGAGGTAGTGCCAACGTAATCTCTTCCTCATTCCAACTTTGGTCTGTCGGTAACAAAGCACGCAAAATAATTGAATCTGCCTGCGATCCGCGCACCCGCACGCTAATTAAATAATTCATTCCCAAATTTTCTGTCAAGATAACTCGCCCCTTAATTGTGTGTGGATATTCTGCTGCGGCAACGCGAACATTTTCCGGACGAATGCCGAACACAATCTGAGATGGAGAAGTGGGAATATCTGGGAGATGCACTCTAAAATCACCCAGCATCGCGTAACGTCCTTGGCAATTCAGCGTCAATAAATTCATTTGCGGACTGCC
>NZ_JACJUP010000201.1:0-7937 GCF_014748295.1 Planktothrix sp. FACHB-1355
TTCGCACCAGCAACTGATGGTTAAGAAGATAACTTACCAAAGCCCAAGAACCGACCCCAGCTAATATTGCCAAAATTACGCCCACAAAAGCGACGATCCAAGGATTATCCCAATTAGAGCTACTGGTTGGTGTAGTGACGGGATCGGGTTTCTGAGAGGGCATTGCGCTTTCTTTTTCTGGGGTTTCCCCAACTTCTACAGATTTTGCAACTCCCTGTCTGGGTTCGGGACGCCCCCCAACGGCCACAGTTTGCATTTGTGAAGTATTGGCAGAGGTCGGCGCATATGCTTGCGGTGGCTTCTGAGTTTGGGGCTGGAGGTTGAGGGCATCAGCTAGCGCCCGCGCCACTTCACGGGCTTCCTGGTAGCGATCGCCCGGTCTGTAACTTAACATTTTATTCAACACCTGCGTCAGCCCCGAATTAATCGGCGGTATCCATCGATACCAATTCCACGTCAGTGTAGCTTCATCAAATAATACCTGCGGTTCCTGAACGGTGAGTAAAACTATTGCTGTAACGGCAAGAGCGTAGAGGTCGCTGCTGGGATAAGCTCTGCCAGTTTGGATTTGTTCGAGAGGCGCGTAGCCCATTTTACCTACCATCGTTGCCGGTGGCGTGGAAGAATATTGAAACCGAGTTGCTAATTCTTTGACCACACCGAAGTCAATCAGCACAGGTAGGCGATCGCGATCGCGCAGTATGATATTGTCCGGCGAGATATCTCGGTGAATAATACCCTTGCCGTGGATATGGTGTAACACCGGCAGCAGTTGCTGTAAAAGCTGCAAAACCTCGCCTTCCGAAAACCTTTTTCCTTCCGCTCTGCGTTCCTTTAGCAGCGTGCGATAAGTTTTTCCTTCCACATAATCCTGCACCAAAAACAAGCGCCCATCTTGCTCAAACGTGGCGCGGAATTGGGGAATTTGGGCGTGCTGAATCTGGTAAAGTGCGCTTGCCTCTCTTTGGAAAAGTTCTTTGTACTTTTCCACAGAGTAGACCCCCGTTTGAGAAGGAATCAACTCCTTCAGAGCGCACAGTTCGTTAAAGCGCCCCTGGTCTTGTGCCAGATAAGTTCGTCCAAACCCCCCCTGACCTAAGATCTTTGCCAAGCGGTAGCGGTTTTGCAGAACAGTCCCAATGGGAAGCGGTGGTTGCATCGCGGTTTAATGGGTGGGCGCGGGTTAATGTCGGTTTTTCTGAGGAGGGAGCATTTTAGATCTATAGTAATAGGTCAAGGCGATACATAAGGAAGTACAACTTCTGCTCAGATTTTCCTACAGTAGCTTAACAGTAGCTTAACGACGCGACGGAGAGGGGATATCTTGAGCGATCGTACCGCACGCATGAAAAGAAGCATCTCTGGCTGCGATTTTACCTGTGCGTTAACGCCTTAGCTATCAAGTGGGTTCTTGGTGACTGTTATATATCCGTTTCTGGCATTAAACCTACTACATCGCTTTTTGAAACCATTTTCAGTCATAAACTTGACGATTTGTGCAATTGCATATTTAAATAAATTTTGCTTAACTCTGAATTCAGAGTTTGCTTATACAGTCTCTGATTCACTTTATTGTTTACCCATGAGTTTTTTTACTCACCGTCGCGAGCTTGGCACCTTTGTGAATCGGTCAACTCATTTAGATAGAACGAGACAAGGGTTTTAATAGCTGGATATTCATGTCATCGGCAAGGATGACTGTTTAATTTTCTTTGTTTGTCTCCCTTTTCTAGCCCAACTTGAAGGCGGGCTAAAGGGCACTTTAACCCGAATCTAAGTAATTTAACGGAGAAGGATTAAACCCGTCTTCAATAAGAGTCTGTTTGCTGGTAAGCAAAGGCTTCCCGAAGAATAAGGCTATTGGAAACCCTCCCGGTTTATGCCTTCAGCAGACTTAATCAACTCGAACAGATCTAAGAATCATCTCTTAAGCAAAAATTCAGGATATTGTTGGCAAAATAGAATGATAAGATAGCGATGAACACGCTTCGAGGGTCTGCTGTGATCCGCTCTGCTACTTTGACGCTTCAGCCGACACCACCGGTACTCTGCGCTAACAATCGTCTGAGATTGTTTTCTGGCACAGCCAATGTTCCTCTTGCCCAGGAAATAGCTCGTTACTTGGGTATGGACTTAGGGCCGATGATCCATAAGCATTTTGCTGATGGAGAAATTTATATTCAAATTCAGGAATCAATTCGGGGCTGCGATGTTTACCTCATTCAGCCATCTTGCCGCCCAGTAAACGATCACCTGATGGAATTGCTGATCATGATTGATGCCTGTCGTCGCGCTTCGGCAAGGCAAATCACCGCAGTGATTCCATACTACGGGTATGCCCGCGCCGATCGCAAAACAGCAGGGCGAGAGTCAATCACAGCCAAGCTGGTGGCCAACCTGATTACCGAGGCTGGAGCCAATCGCGTTCTGGCAATGGATTTGCACTCAGCCCAAATTCAAGGCTATTTCGATATTCCTTTCGATCACGTTTACGGTTCGCCGGTCATACTCGATTACCTGGCGAGCAAAAATCTCAGCGATATCGTTGTTGTCTCCCCAGATGTGGGTGGCGTAGCGAGAGCTAGGGCATTTGCCAAAAAGCTCGACGATGCCCCATTAGCAATTATCGATAAGCGCCGTCAAGCTCATAATGTCGCCGAAGTTTTGAATGTAATTGGCGATGTGGCTGGCAAAACAGCTGTATTGGTGGACGATATGATCGACACTGGTGGCACCATTACAGAAGGAGCGCGACTGCTTCGTAAAGAAGGAGCGCGTCAAGTTTACGCCTGCGCCACCCACGCCGTATTTTCTCCGCCTTCGATCGAACGGTTATCGAGCGGTGTCTTTGAAGAAGTGATTGTCACCAATACGATTCCGGTTCGCGAGGAACATAACTTTGAACAGCTAACCGTACTTTCAGTGGCAAACGTACTGGGCGAAACTATCTGGCGCATTCACGAAGATAGTTCTGTTAGCAGTATGTTTCACTAATAGGGGTTAGGGGTTAGGGGTTAGGGGCTAGGGGAAGAGAGAAAAGTCAAAAGTCAAAAGTCAAAAGTCAAAATTGCGCCTCTTCTCTCTTCCCTCCTCCCTCTTCCCTCTCCCTAGCCCCTAGCCCCTAACCCCGACGCCCTAGTTAGATCTAGGCACTGACAAGCTACTGAAGTTAGAGTTGTAGAGACTTGGCTGAGAGTGCCGATCGCATTCCATCATAGCCAAAAACCTCAGTTACTCAGGAAATAAACATGAGTTACACAACTGAAAGAGCAAGTTTGATTAGAGATTTGGATCGAGTCGCCAAAGCACGCCACGATGCTGCACGCTGTCTCTCTAAAATCGTTACTACTCTTACTCAAGCCGAGTCGGAAGGAGAATCTACCTCTGGTAAATTAGGTTTGGAAACATATATAGAAGATATCGAGTTAGCGAGAAAGAATTTACAACACGGTGTATTCAGGCTCCTAGTTTTAGGAGATATGAAACGGGGCAAAAGTACGTTTCTGAATGCCTTAATTGGGGAAAATTTATTACCGAGCGATGTCAATCCCTGTACGGCGGTGTTAACGGTTCTCCGCTATGGGGAAGAAAAGAAGGTTACCGTCTATTTTAAAGATGGCAAACCTCCCGAAAAGCTAGAATTTACAAATTTTAAAGAACGATACACCATTGACCCTGATGAAGCCAAAAAACTAGAAGAAGAAAAAAAGCAAGCTTTTCCCGATGTTAACTATGCTGTAGTAGAATATCCCTTACCGCTGCTGGAAAAAGGTATTGAAATTGTTGACAGTCCGGGGTTAAACGATACGGAAGCGCGAAATGAACTTTCGCTCAGCTACATCAATAATTGTCATGCAATTATGTTCGTGTTCAGGGCAGATCAACCAGTGACGATGGCAGAGCGTCGCTATCTGGAAAATTACATCAAAGGTCGAGGATTGAGTGTTTTCTTTTTGATCAACGCTTGGGATGAAATCCGCAAGGCACTCATCGATCCAGATGACGCGGAAGAGTTACAAGAAGCGGAAAATAAAGTGCGTCAAGTTTTTCGTACCAATCTATCGGAATACTGTCAAGTAGACGGACAGGATATTTATGACGATCGCGTGTTTGAAATTTCTTCGATTCAAGCTTTGCGGCGGCGGATGAAAAACTCGGAAGAGTCTCTGGAGGGAACGGGATTTCCAGAGTTTATGAATGAGTTGAATACGTTTTTAACTAAAGAACGGGCAATTGCACAATTGCGGCAAGCGATAACTTTAGCACAGCAAAGTTATCACCGCGTTTGGTCAGCGATCGATCGCCGTATCCCTTTGCTAGAACAGGATGTGGAGGAATTGAAACGGCGGATTGGTTCGGTTGAACCAGAATTTAAGAAGCTGACAGAAATACGCGATCGCTTTAAAGATGAAATTGCCAGCACGCGAGATAAGAAAGCGAGAGCGATCGCCGATTCTTTTAAAGAATACATTCTCAATTTAGGCAACACATTTGAATCTGATTTCTTGCGCTATCAGCCAAATATCGGATTTCTCGATTCCCTCAGCAAAGGTAAGCGGGAAGAATTTAATGCGGCATTCAAACAAGCATTCGAGCAATACCTCAACGACAAAATTTCGGCTTGGGAACTGACAGCAGAACGACAATTGCAAGATGCCTTCGGACAACTATCGCAAAGCGCATCCGAGTACGGTTCTGCTTATACTAAAGTAGCAAATGCGATTAATGAAAAATTGATCGGTTCCAAGCTACACGCCGCTCAAAATATAGGCTCTGAAGACAATTCGCCTGCATGGGCGAGTTGGGCGATGGGATTTTTCTCATTAGCTTTGGGTAATGTTGCCGGGATAGCGCTTGCAGGCGCGGGATTCGATTGGAAAAATATCCTGGTAAACTCTCTGGCTGTGATCGGAATTTGGAGCTTTTTATCGATTTTTTCCATATCTTTGATTACCGGACCGATCGGGGTTTTGCTGCTAGGTTTGGGTGTCGGTGCTTTACAAGCGGAACAAGCTCGGAAAGAATTGATCAAAGCCACAAAGAAAGAATTTGTCAAGTATCTTCCCCAAATAGCACAGGAGCAATGGCAACCTGTTCATCAAGCGGTGAAAGATTGTTTTGATGCTTACGATCGCGAAGTCACCAAACGCATCAATGATGATATCAAATCTCGACAAGCTGAGTTAGATAATCTGCTCGAACAAAAGCTATCCCGCGAAATTAATCGCGATAGTGAATTAAAGCGCCTGAAAAGTATTGATGCTGAGGTGCTATCCGAATATCGCAATCTCGAATCTGTCTACGAGGATTTGTTGTTATTCAACGCCTAATGTGTAGGGTGGGCAATGCCCACCTTACCTCGCTCGGATGCGTATTAATACCTTGAAGGTGCAATAAAGATGAGTTATAAAGTTGAAACCGATCGCTTTCTCAATGATTTGGAAAAAGTCGCCCAAGCGCGAGCTAACGTGGCAATGTCTCTCGGCAAAATGGCTGATACCATAGCACAAGCTGAATCTCAAGGAAAGCAAACTTCTGGCGAACTCGGTTTGGAAAGAGAGATAGAAGATATCAAAGTAGCGAGTAAAAATTTAAGCAAAGGCGTATTTCGGCTACTGGTTTTAGGCGATATGAAACGAGGCAAAAGCACGTTTCTCAATGCTTTAATTGGCGAAAACTTATTGCCGAGCGATGTCAATCCCTGTACGGCATTGCTCACGGTTCTCCGCTATGGGCCAGAAAAGAAAGTAACTGTTTATTTTAAAGATGGGAAAAGTCCCAAACAACTTGATTTTAAGAGCTTTAAGCAGGATTACACCATCGACCCAGCCGAGGCAAAGAAACTAGAACAAGAAAAAAAGCTAGCTTTTCCCGATGTTGATTACGCTGTAGTCGAATATCCCTTACCTTTGTTAGAAAAAGGTGTGGAAATTGTTGATAGTCCGGGACTGAACGATACAGAAGCGCGGAACGAATTATCTTTGGGTTATATCAATAATTGTCATGCAATTTTGTTTGTTTTGAGAGCATCGCAACCTTGTACGCTGGGTGAACGGCGCTATCTGGAAAATTACATCAAAGGACGGGGTTTGAGCGTTTTCTTTATGATTAATGCTTGGGATCAGATTCGCGAAAGTTTGATCGATCCGGATGATGAGGAAGAATTGCAAGAAGCTGAGGATAGGCTGCGGAAGGTTTTTAAAGCTAATTTGGCTGAATATTGCATCATCGATGGTTACGATGTTTACGATGAACGAGTGTTTGAGGTGTCCGCAATTAAGGCGCTGCGTAAACGCTTGAAAGTTGCTAACGCTGCTCTGGAGGGAACGGGTTTTCCAGAGTTTATGGGCGCACTCAACATATTTTTGACGAAGGAAAGGGCAATTTCTGAAATTCGACAAGCGCGAACTTTATCGCGCCAAGCTTCTAACCGCGTTAAGGAAGCGATCGAACGTCGCATACCATTGCTAGATCGAAGTGTCAAGGAATTGAAAGAAAGAATTAATTCGGTTGAACCGGAGTTTAACAAGCTGACTGATATTCGCGATCGATTCAAGGATGAAATTCAATCGTTGCGGGATAGAAAATCGAGATCGATCGCAGATTCCTTCCGCACCTACGTTCTCAACTTGGGTAACACTTTTGAAACGGATTTCTTGCGCTATCAACCGGAAGTACAATTTGGAGATTTCCTCGATCAAGGGAGACGACAAGCCTTTGAAGCCGGACTCAAACAGGCATTCGAGCAGTACGTCAACGACAAATTATCCGCTTGGACTCTCACCGCCGAGCAAGAAATGAATGCCGCCTTTACACAGCTATCTAAAAGTGCGGCGAATTACGGTGCTTCTTACACCAAGGTAACTGACAAGATTACCGAAAAAATCACCGGGCAAAAAATATCCTACTCTAGCAATACATCAATAGAAGATAAATCTCCAGCCTGGGCAAATTGGGCAATGGGTTTAGTATCTTTAGCTTCGGGTAACGTTGCGGGTGCGGCGCTAATGGGAGCCGGTTTCGATTGGAAAAATATCCTGCTCAACTTAATCGCTGTAATTGGAATCAGCGTAGCCGTTTCTACGGTTTTCGGAATTGTTTTAGGCCCAATAACGCTGGCGCTCGTAGGGTTAGGGATCGGTGTTTTCCAAGCAGATCGAGCTCGCAAAGAAGTCGTGAAAGCAGCTAAAAAAGAGTTAGTTAAATATCTGCCTCAAGTGGCAGAACAACAATGGCAACCGATTCACGATGCTGTCAAACAGTGCTTTGATGCTTATGAGAAGGAAGTGAGCGATCGCATTGACGATGATATCAAATCTCGCAAAGCGGAATTAGACAATCTGCTTCAACAAAAAGAATCCCGCGAAATCAATTATAAGACAGAATTGGAACGTCTGCACAAAATCGAATCAGATGTTTCTTCGCAATCGCAGAATATTGAGTCAGTGTATCAGGATTTTCTGCAAGCGATCGCTTAAATAGCAATGTTCATAGTTCATGGTTCGTGGTTCATTGTTTGTCGCAATGAACCACGAACAATATATTTCCAGAAAAGAATCTCAGCAGGCAGGATGCCTACCCCACAAGAATTATGGGAGAGGTCTAACGAACAATCTTTCGATTTAGCTAAAATTCTGCGATCTCTTCGATGGAGAGCTTGACTAAACTGGAAATAACCTCTTTATCTGCTCAAGGTTCTCTGTAGCGCTCTCAAGGGTAGAAGCTCTTGGAATTGATGCCAGGTATGGAGTTAGCGGACAGGCAACCTCAGCAGGCACAATCTATGAGTGACCAGGTATTTAGGCAATATTTTCAAGCGCTCGAACAGCAAATTGCCACCCTCAAAAGAGAACAACTTGCGGGGAATTGGGAGGAAATTACGGCGGCGCTGGAAAATTTACAACTGATTTACGAACAAATGCAAACGAATTTGGAGG
>NZ_JACJUP010000202.1:0-7846 GCF_014748295.1 Planktothrix sp. FACHB-1355
CTCCCTATTACTCTTCTTTTTGACTTTTAACTTTTGACTTTTGACTTTTTCCCTCTTCCCTAGTTCCTAGCCCCTATCCCCTATTCCCTCTCTTCCAGCATTCGCCAAATTTCCTGCAACATCGACTCCAATCCGATATGGCTGACAGCAGAGATCTGGAAAACAGGAACCTGGCTGATATCTTGGAGTTTAGATGCGATCGCTTCCACATCGCGATCGTCTCCTACCGCATCCATTTTGTTGAGTGCTAGAATTTGCGGGCGTTGTGGCAATCCTCTGCCGTATGCTTGCAACTCCTGCTCGATCGTTTCATAATTAGCTACCGGATCGTCTGCGGTCGCATCAATCAAATGCAGCAGCAAACGAGTGCGCTCGATATGGCGCAAAAAATCGTGACCCAAACCGACTCCCAAGTGGGCACCCTCAATTAGCCCCGGAATATCTGCAAAAACGCAGCCATCGCCGTCTGGTTTGCGTACCACGCCCAAATTCGGCTCCAACGTTGTAAACGGGTAATCTGCGATTTTAGGGCGAGCGGCTGAAATGGCTGAAATTAGAGTAGATTTGCCTGCATTCGGCAAACCGATAATTCCCACAGATGCTAAGAGTTTCAATTCCAGACGCAGCAGTCTTTTTTCTCCCTCCAGTCCCGGAAGGGCATATTCGGGAGCGCGGTTGCTGTTGCTCAAAAAATGCTGGTTTCCCAGTCCGCCTTTACCGCCTTTAGCGACACAAAGGGTTTGCCCGGGTTCTACCAAATCGCCTAGAATTTCCTCAGTCTCTGTATCGTAAACAACTGTACCGCAGGGAACTTGGATAGTGCGATCGCTTCCATTTGCCCCAGTACGATTATTCGGCCCCCCACGTCCCCCATCTTCCGCCTTGAAACGGTGATGATATTTAAAATCCAGCAATGTTTGTAGGTTTTCTGTCGCTACTAAAAACACAGAACCGCCTTTGCCCCCATTGCCCCCCGATGGCCCCCCAGCCGGAACATACTTTTCCCGTCGGAAGGCGACAATACCATCGCCTCCCTTCCCAGCTTCTACTTCAACTTCTGCTTGGTCAATAAATTGCATAATTGCATATTAGTAATTAGTCTCGGTCATTGGTCATTGCACAGTTAATCCTCACAATCACCGATGACTGATGACTGCTAACAATATTGCGACACATCTTCACCGCACCTATCTGCCAAATAGGAGAGCGCCCGAAAACGCAAACCCACCAGCTGATCGTAAAGTGGATTGAGCTTACACAGCGGCGGAATGTGGACAACCTTGTGGTCAAACAGCATTACGTCTCGCTCAAAAGGACACTGGGAGGGAATCATTTTGCACAAAAAGCGAGCCACTCTGGGATCGTGAACTTCCAATCCGTCTAGCCAGTTCCGCACCGGTTTGAGCGCATCCCCTGGCTGTTTAGGCGGTTGGTAATCCTTTGCTGGTGGTGTCTTGCCATCAGGCTCCTCGCTTATCGGTGCCTCTGCCTTCTCTTCATAGAGTGTATGACGCAGAGACTCTAAAATCTCATCCTTTTGACCGAGAGCCTCGCAAAACTGGTGTAGCAGTTCATCCTCACTACTAGAATAAACGCCATCTGCCAATGCCACCATAAAAGCAGTCCGCAAGAAATTTTCAGCCGCATGGGTTTTTGGCCCCAAAATGGCTGCTAATTCTGCCGGCGTAATTTGTGTCAAAGACCCCAAATCAACTTTGGGAGCAAGTTCATTCTGAGTCAGAGAGGCAATTAACTGCTGTTCTTGTTCGTCAAAGTTACCGTCAGCCCAAGCAATAGTGAGCAAGCCGCGCAGCCAAGCTGCAATTTGTTCGCTTGTGTAGGGAGATTTCACAACGCTGGTCATGATATTTGTTTATGCTTATACTCGACTCGATTTTAACTCTGGTGCTAGTGGTAGTGCCTATAAATCGATCTTCATTTTGTCAATCCCTAGCAACCTACAATTAAATCTAAAATCTAAAATCTAAAATCTAAAATTGTACGAGATGTTCGCACGGGAATTATAGGTTGTGACTTTTTCAGAGTTTGGGCTGTTTCTCGTTTCGATTTTAACAAGTGTGGCAGGGCAATTTTTCCTCAAAGCAGGCGCATCCAAGCTGGGAAAAGTCAACGCCAGCAACTGGCTTGGCCATATTATCGGCATTATTACCACTCCAGAACTACTGTTTGGCCTCGCTTGCTATGCTTTGGGAGCCTGTGCTTATATTCTGCTACTGACGCGAGTCAAACTTAGCGTTGCTGGGCCAGCAGTGGCGTTAGTTTACGTTTTCGCTCTCCTGCTGGGCTACTTTATTTTTAAGGAAACAATACCCGCGAGTCGGATTGCGGGTTTGACTTTAATTGTGGGTGGTGTTGTTTTAGTAATCTGGAACAAATGATCTGCCAAAAAATTAAAAATGAAAAGTTTTTCCTGTTTCATTTTTAATTTTTAATTTTTAATTTTTAAAGGCGTTTGCACAGAAGCCAGCGTAGTTCCATCGGTGGCTTACCGTTAACGATCGGGAATAAGTCTCGCCCTGTTGACCAATTAGCGAACCATCCTGTAGGAGGCCATGCCTCTGGAGGTAAGTGTTGCTTTTCGTATTCAAACACAGATTCATCGGAAATGAGTTCTAGCGGCAGCCCTTCCATTGCTAAAGCCAGATCCGATCGCGTAAAAATAGCCGACCAAGCCACTTCTGACATTTCCCGTACTGCTCGAGGGGGTTCGTAACCATCTACTGTTAAGAAACTGTTAAACAATAACAACCCACCAGAGCGAAGCACATCGCACATTTTGGCAAGTAACAATCGCAGTTGATCCGCATCTCGGAAATGAGAAATCACTTCTGAAACTATTGCTATTTTGTAGTGTGCGGGTCGCATCCGCACCATCGGATCGAGGATATTACCTGGGGTGACTACTACAGGTAAACCTTCTGCTTCTACAGCAGCTTGTATTTGCTCGACAAAAGCAGGTGTTAATTCGATCGCGTGAACTAAATAGCCCAGCCTAGCTAGAGGTAAGGTATTGCGACCGGTTCCCGCTCCCACATCCAGAACTGGTGTAGAGCCGGGATCTTGCCCTAATTCAGCCGCTAACTTTAAAACTTTAGCATCTGCATGAGAACCAAACAAAGGTGGTTTTCTGGTTTCAACCCAGTTTTTGTATTGGTCTGCAACCGATGAAACGGCTGTGGAAAGATTGCACGTTAAACCTACATTGGGTGGTTTAGCTGGCTCGTACTTAAGTATGATATTGGAATGGGGCGAGGCGCTAAATCCTTCTTGCAACCTGCGTCCCATAACTTGACGCAATTGCTCCAGTTCTTCCGGAGAGAAGGCTCTGCCAAGTGTCTCGAACAGTATTTTCAGTCGCTGTACGTAATGATCCAGCATGGCCGGTACACAAGGCATTACCAGTTCACCACGAGGATAGATGCGACTGTTAAGCTTGTTGATAATGACTTGCTCCAGTACAGTCGGGTCTGTCACCAAAGGCAGTTGTTCTGTCTTCGATAGCGTATCTGCTGGGGTATCTTTAGAGGCAACCAAATTTTCAGTCTCCGTTGCTTGAGATCTGTCGGATCGATCCTAAATTTTAACCAATTGATATAGGAAGCCCCACAGTATCGCTGCTGATTTTGGTAATATAGCAACGGGTTAGGGATTAGGGGTTAGGGATTAGGGGTTAGGGGAAGAAGAATCTGGAAATCTTGCGTTTGGTGGAATAACGCCTCATCGGTTGCTAGACTGCTTACTGGGAACTCTGGCTTCCATCCGCCATCACCACTTTATCGAGAGCATAATGGTTGTATGCTGAATCTCACCTACGAGTACAAACTCATTCCTACCAACGCGCAACGCGAAACCTTTGACCACTGCGTCGAGATTTGCCGGAAGGTATACAATTATGGGTTGCGCGAACGAAAAGATTGGGTCAATTCTCGCAAGTGCGATCTCAACTCGTGCAGCATCAAACAGGAATACATCATCCCTGCCGATGCACCACGTCCAACCTTCGCTCGTCAGTGCAAGACACTGACAGAAGCGAAGAAAGCAATCCCTGAGTTAAAACTCGCGCATACTCATGTTTTGCAGCAAGTGTTGCGCCAATTAGAGGCGGCGTTTGTGGCTATGTGGGAACGCGGACATGGATTTCCTAGATTCAAAAAAAGGATGCGCTCATTTGTGTTTCCTCAGTTGAACTTGGAATCCGTCAAGCGCTTTGACGGTGCAGACTGGGTTAACCTGCCGAAGATTGGCTTGGTCAAA
This sequence comes from Planktothrix sp. FACHB-1355, assembly GCF_014748295.1. Classification (NCBI taxonomy): domain Bacteria; kingdom Bacillati; phylum Cyanobacteriota; class Cyanophyceae; order Oscillatoriales; family Microcoleaceae; genus Planktothrix; species Planktothrix sp. FACHB-1355. Next base: position 4,276 of record NZ_JACJUP010000202.1, read on the forward strand.
ATGCACTTGTCGCGCCCAATCCCTGAAGGATTTGAAGTCAAGCAAATTCGTGTTGTGAGACGGGCTTCTGGTTACTATGCCATGCTTACCTTGCAATGCGATATTGATGCACCTCAGTCCTCAGCATCAGGGCATGGAATAGGGATTGGTTTAGGTTTGGAACACTTTTTGGCAACGTCTGATGGCGAGTTGATTGATAGACCTGGATTCTTTGTGGATGGGCAACGCAAGCTGAAATTGCTGCAACGCCAACTAAAGCGCAAGAAAAAGGGTTCTAGAAAGTTTCGTCAACTGCATCATCAAATAGCTAAGCACCACGAATACATCTCGAATAGTCGCAAAGACTTTCACTTCAAGACAGCTCATCATTTATGCGACCAAGCGCAAATCGTCTTTGCTGAGGATTTGAATCTCAAATCCATGTCAGCGGGAATGCTTTGCAAGCATACGCTAGACGCTGGGTTTGGGCAATTTCTCAGCATCCTAAACCATGTTTGCTTCAAGCGTGGTGTGTATTTTGCCAAAGTAGACGCAAACGGAACAAGTCAGACCTGCCCTAGATGTCAAACCCATACGGGCAAAAAGCCGTTATCTGAGCGAGTCCATAATTGCCCTGAGTGCGGCTATGAAACGAATCGAGATGTGGCAGCAGCGCAAGTCGTTTTGCAACGTGGCTATACAGCGGTGGGGCACATCGCGGTGAATTTTGGGGAGGGCAAGTAGCATGAGCTATCCCATTGAACCAAGAATACCCTCGGCTTCAGGCAGGGGAGTTGTCAATGAAATCCCATTTGTAGTTTCGCCAGCATGGCTATCGGAACACTTCAACGACGCCCAGGTAGTTATCGTTGATTGTCGTTTTTCTCTGGGAGATCCGGAATTGGGACGCCAACAGTATAAAACAAGTCACATTCCGGGGGCGCACTATCTTGACCTCAATCGCGACCTTTCTTCGTCTGTGAGTAAGTATGGCGGACGTCACCCACTGCCAAATCCAACTGAGTTAGGGCAAAAATTAGCGGCTATCGGGATAAATTGGCAAGAAACTTTAGCAGTCGCCTATGATGATTCCCGCTTTGCTTTTGCTTCTCGGTTTTGGTGGCTGCTGCGCTACCTGGGACATGACAAGGTAGCTTTACTTGATGGCGGTTGGAAATCATGGTTATCGGGTGGTTATCCGGTCACAAATGCGCTTCCTATGCCCAAACCAGGGAAATTTGTGCCAGCAGTTCGATCGCATTTTGTTGTAGATATTGATGCGGTCAAATCCCGTCAAGCACCACCACAAGTGATTTTAGTCGATTCGCGGGAGGCCGATCGCTACCGAGGCGAACGAGAACCGATCGATCCGATTGCGGGACATATCCCAGGTGCGGTTAATTATCCCTGGCAAGATGTCACAGACGAATTGGGCAGGTTACGATCGGTCACAGAGCAAAAGCAGCGCTGGTCAGGTGTTGAGTCCGCTGAAGAAATTATGGTTTATTGTGGTTCTGGCGTGACTGCCTGCGTGAATTTATTATCGCTGGAAATCGCTGGAATTAATACGGGCAAGCTTTATGCTGGTAGTTGGAGCGATTGGTGCGCTAGAGTATTAAATCCGGCACAGTAGGATATCGCAAGTCGCTTGAGGAAAAGTTGATGGAGTCATTTTCCGATCGCACCTATGCCATACTCGGTACTGGTGCGCTGGGCGGGTTCTACGGTTCCCGTTTGCAAAAAGCTGGTGCGGATGTGCATTTCCTGCTGCACAGCGATTACGAACACGTTAACAAGCACGGTTTAGTTATCGAGTCAAAAGATGGCGACTTCACGCTTCCCGATGTCCGCGCTTACGATGACGTGCAGAAAATGCCGCCTTGCGATGTGGTAATCGTCGCCTTCAAAACCACTCACAATCACCTGCTACCAAAATTGCTACCCAGCGTTGTCAAGGATGATGGTGTGGTTTTGGTACTGCAAAACGGATTGGGAGTAGAGGATGAAGTCGCCGAAATTGTCGGTGACAAAAGAGTTATGGGCGGATTGTGCTTTCTGTGTTCCAATAAAGTAGGGCCGGGACATATCCGTCACTTGGATTACGGTGAAGTTAAGTTTGCCGAATATGCGATCGGTTATAACTCACAGGGTATCACAACACGGATGTGTCAGATTGCGGCTGATTTCGATCGCGCTGGTATTCCAATTAAGTTAGCGGCAGATTTGCTGCTGGCACGTTGGCAGAAGTTAGTATGGAATATACCATATAATGGGCTTTCTGTGGTTCTCGATGCCAGAACTGACGAGCTGATGGGGAATACCCATACACGCGCTTTAGTCGAAGAGTTAATGTGGGAAGTGGCGGCGGGGGCAAAAAGTTGCGATCGCATTATCGCCGATAGCTTTATTGAAATGATGCTGGATTGGACTGTCAAAATGAAGCCGTATCGTACCAGCATGAAAATTGATTACGATGAAAAGCGACCTCTGGAAGTAGAAACTATGTTCGGTAATCCTTTACGCCTTGCACAACAGAAGGGTGCTAATTTGCCTAAGATTACCATGCTTTACCAACAGCTGAAGTTCTTGGATGCCAGAAATTCTCACTGATAGCGAACAACCGATCGCTGACAGCTATTGAGTATTTAAACCTAAGTAGTTTTTGTGCAGATTTTTGACTGCTTTCGGTATATACGCGGAAGTAGATGACGCTACTTTTCCATATCTTTATAGTGTGACGAAGTGGAGCGATGGCTGTGTGTTTCCCGTTTGATGATGAAGCTAATCAAGAAGAATTGCAAATACTTTGGGGTGATAGGTTAACAGCGTTAACTCCAATGCAAAGACAAATGGTAGTGGAAATTTTGCGACAAACCAAAAGATACTCAAAATCCCAGCATAATCGCAGCCAAAGCAGCTGTATTGCGAGTAATAGAGCCGATTTATACACATATAGCTGTTGTTAATTTTAACATAGCCATTATTTCCCTCTTCCCTAGCCCCGACGCCCTAGTCCCGACGCCCTAACTATAAACTCGAACTCGCAATTAGCAATTGTGCAGCTTCCTTATCCAGTGGTTTCGATAATAAATATCCTTGTCCGTACTCGCATTGCATAGCTTGTAGTTGTGCTTGCTGTTCCTTTGTTTCTATCCCTTCCGCAACTACTTCCATCCCAAGATTATGGGCAAGAGAAACTATGGCTTCTACAATTATGGAAACTTCTCGTTCAACGCCCAATTTACTAACAAAAGAACGGTCAATCTTTAATGTATCTAAGGGAAAGCGGTGTAGATAATTTAATCCGCAATAACCTGTACCGAAATCATCTATAGCCAATTTGATTTGTCGCTTTTTCAAAAGTTTAAGAGTAGCGCTTGCTTCTTCAGGTTTGTTTATCAAAAAAGCTTCTGTAATTTCTAATTTTAAATGTTCGGCATCCAGTCCTGTTTCTGCCAAAATTATATCTATTTTTTCCAGTAAATTTGGTTGAGAAAACTGTTGACCGGAGAGGTTTACATTAATTGTTAAATATCGATAATTGGGATATTGAATTTGCCATTGTTTCAGTTGCCGACAACTTTCGCGCAGC